>JBBUCR010000154.1:0-1004 GCA_038057695.1 Patescibacteria group bacterium
GAGGTGGTTCCTGTCACCCCCAGCATCTTTTCGGTTCCTTGGCCATTTTGAATGATGCCGCGAAGGTACGTATACAAGCTGATTTGAATACCGAAACCCAGAGCAAGCAGGACAATAAAATACCAAAAGGAAGCGAATTGACTTTGAGCGAACCCCCACCCCGAAACGAACGTGAGTACCACGACATACACCGCAAGGAGCGCGCTGGTGGCAAGTAACCCTTTTACTGCGGCATTAAGAATCATTTGGAATTATCTTCTACCGCATGGCTTGTAATGTCTACATTGCAACTCTTATGTTCTTTGCACCACGCCTCGCATTTTTCCGCCCATTCTTTATTGGCATAATATAAACCGCATTCTCCGCACCGGAAAAGCCGTTTTTTTAACCTCGGAAGAAAAGCAGGCGTTTGCCGCGCGTATGAGTTCCAGACCTCGCCAAATTCCCGTTGTGCGTCAGCTTCTTCTTTCCGTGCAAGCCGAATATACACGAAGACAAGAATCGGGAACATACTAAGCGTCAGAAGTGTCGGCCACTGGAACAAAAATCCGAGCATGATGAGGACAAACGCGACATATTGCGGATGGCGGATACGGGCGTATGGTCCTGTCGTCGCAAGCGCATGTTCACGCCTTGCTTGGTACAGAACTTTCCACGCATCGGCAAGAAGAATGAATCCATACCCGATAAGGATGTAACTTATGATATGGAACGGCCCGAAGTGCGGGTCGCCGCCCCATCCGAACAGGTCTTCCAGTAAATGGCCGGAGTTATGAGCGAGGAGGTCAATGCCGGGAATCTTTTCCGCAAGCCAGCCGGAGATGAGGTAGATGGTCAACGGGAAACCGTACATTTCAACGAAAAGTGCGACAATGAAGGCCGAAAATGCGCCTAATGAACTCCAATCCAATCGGGTTTTCGGTTTCGTCAAACTCCACGCAAGTCCAATGACGAAGAGCGAAGCGATAATCACAAGCGGCCAGAGGCCGTACGCGTTTTCCATC
>JBBUCR010000155.1:0-1302 GCA_038057695.1 Patescibacteria group bacterium
TTTAGTTCTCGTTACCTGTTACTTGTTACAGTTACAGTTACAGTTACAGTTACAGGTTATTTCATGTGCGCCTTGCACGTCGTTGCCGCCGGATTTGCCCCAAGCCGGTCGGCTTCTATTTCTTTTTCGCATATGGCGCAATGTCCATAACTGCCGTTTTCCAGCCGTTCAAGCGCGTCTTTTATTTCGCCGAGACGCGATTCAAGCTGACGCACAATCGCCATATTTTCTTCAAAAGTTTCAATTTTCTCCGTCGCTTCGTCGCGGTCTGGCGGGACTCCGTTTCGGTTAGTTGCGACCGGCTCCCAGTCTTCGGCATTCGCTGGGTTTCTACGTCCAACGGTTTGGAGTTCCTTTTCTACGAGGTCTTTTTCCGTGAGCAGTTTCTTTTTATAGGTCTGGGTGTCCATATGAACAGAATAACATATAACTGAATAACTGTAACTGAATAACCGAAGTTTCGTTTCCCCTTGGTTATTCAGTCATTCAGCTATGGGTTAGAAGTTATCCAGTTAGCGAAGCTTTCCTCCTCCCGCCTTTGCAATCAGCGTTTTGAGTGTTTCCTCGTTCGTCGTCAAGACAAGCGTCTGTTTGTCAATGAACGCGTACAGGAAGACAATCGTACCCTGCGGGTTGAACGCGGCGCGCGCGTCTTTGTTCCTGATGACGACATCCTTGAACACAATCCGGTTTTGAAGCGCGTCCGCTGTCGTACTCCCCACATTCGCCAAGAGTTCGCGTGTGTGTACTCCAAACAGCGGACCGACGTCATCCAGTATCGTTGCTTCAAAGACAAGCATCGCGGGAAACGCACTGTCGTATGAAGACACGTTAAAAAGCAAAAATGGTTGTCCTCCCCTAAACCCATGAAGTCCGAGCACCGGCGCGCTTCCCAAGGCTCTTACCAGCGCGGATGGAGTAGATGCCTCAAGCAGGGTAAACAAATGTTGTGTCGTAAGTGCGCTTTCGCTAACCGTGACGGGAATCACACGCAATTCGTTTTGCGGTACCGAAAGGGTTTCTAAACTCTTCCGGAGAAGCGCGATTGCCCCCACCCGTGTCTCCTTACCTTGAAGGGCGACTGCGGCTGTCGTTTTTGGTTTTTCCTGTGTTGCGGGCGGAACCATTGGAGGAGGAGTCGTTCGCAAAGCGAAATAGACCCCGATTCCGATGCCGATAACAACCGCGGCGACGGCAAAGACAAAAGCGATAAGCCGCCAATTCCAGCCGGCCTGAAGCGGGAGCGTGTTTCCAATGCTAAATATCTTAGCTCGCGGCGGCGTCCCGTCCGTTGCTTCCTGC
>JBBUCR010000156.1:0-1141 GCA_038057695.1 Patescibacteria group bacterium
GATAGCTTATAGAAAGAATCGGGCGTCTGATCCTCCCCTAGCAAGGGGAGCACTCCGATTCTTATCGGAGGAGGGATGTTTCTCCAATAAAAAAGGCGGCGGAATTGCTTCCGCCGCAATGCGCGCCGAATGTTCACTAGACCCTTACCCACGACAATCTGGCCTGACCCACACTTGGGTCGACAGCTTCAAACAATCCCGCGGACTCCATTTGAATTGACTCGTAGTCCATCGCCAGTTTCTCGCAGACGGTTCTAAGTGTGATGGCAATCAAATTGGCGAAATGCTTTTCGAGCAAGCACATCACTACCTCGAAACATTTGCGTTGCTCGGCCGCCTTCTTGAAGAAGACAATGACCGTTATTCTCTGGGCGTGTCCATAGATTTTCTCTATGTACGCCGTAATGCGCTGTATCTGTTTCGGTGAATAGCGACTGCCTTTAAGGGCGCCGGCAACAGCTTCGACTATTTGTATTTGCATAAAGAACTTTCCTTTCCGTAAGTTGATAGGTTTGCTACGAGCAGTTATGCTAGCACGTTGCGAGCAATAAGTCAAGGTTAAACGGACACTGATTTTTGCTATACTGAACTCATGAAAGACCCGATTTATACATTTCGGATAATGATAGAAAAGGACGGCAAAGGCTATCACGGCTTTGTGCCGACGCTTAAAGGCGTGCATACATGCGGACACACCATAGAGGAAACCAAGAGAAATCTCGACGATGCCATCAGTTGCCATATTGAAGGCCTCTTGAAAGATGGCGAGACCGTTCCGAGAGAAGAGGATTCTTTTGAATTCGTCCGCTCGTTTGTCGCGAGAAAATCTTCGCTGACACCCGTATCCAATGCCTAAGCTACCCGTGGTTAAGGCGCGGGGACTTATCCGTATTCTGAAGAAGCTTGGTTTTTCCCTGTCGCATGTTACAGGCAGTCACGCCCAACTTAAGAATGTTTACAATAAACGGGTTACCATACCGATGCACAACAACAAGGAAATTACTCCCAAGACATTAAAATCTATACTCAAAGATGCGGAACTTTCCATTGAGGAGTTTGTGCGACTGCTCCGGAAATAACATGGCAACACCTCTTACATTTATTTTTGCATGACCTTCGGGAAGCGGAAAGGGAACACAGG
>JBBUCR010000157.1:0-4211 GCA_038057695.1 Patescibacteria group bacterium
TTTTCGCAAGCGCGAGTTTTAAAATGACTGTTCCATATCCTTTTTTACGTTCACTCGGACGAATGACATAGCCGATATGCCCGCCGATGCGGCAAAGGTGCGTGTTGAGCCTATGGCGAATACTGACACGCCCGATAAACTTTTTCCCATCAACAAGCCAATATGTGGTTGATGGCACAAACCCGTTCGGCAGATATTTCCCTTTTGCCTGTCCACGCAATTTCTTCACAAATTCCGCAAAATTCTCGGCAGATTCGAACCGCGACAGAAGTCCCCGCTCCGT
Source organism: Patescibacteria group bacterium (assembly GCA_038057695.1). Classification (GTDB taxonomy): domain Bacteria; phylum Patescibacteriota; class Minisyncoccia; order Phycocordibacterales; family UBA10002; genus UBA10002. The sequence goes on from JBBUCR010000157.1 coordinate 284, forward strand.
TTCGTTCAGGCTCGGTTGCTTTTTCAGCTCTTTAAGCGCTTGCCGGAAACTTTTCTCGTATTCAGTTGAAGGCAGTACCAACTTCATACTATGTTGCCCAACTACGTTTACAACATCCTTACAAACTCCAGTTTGTAAGGATGTTATCTTCTGATAACTATTGAATCAAAAAATTGTTCTTGAAAGTGGACTAATTTCATAATTTCTTCATCACTCAGATTAAAGCCTCCGGGAATAACCACTAACTTGTCGTCGTCATCGTCCCGCCTGTGTATGACAGCAATACACCTTCCCTTTGCCTTCTTGAGGGGTCTTGTCTCTCCAAGATAATAAGCGTCAAGGTCTTCCCCGTCCGGAGCGGGGACACCTTGAATATTCCCATAATTTTGTTCATACACAAAATCATATTTCGGGTGCATGCTTCCTATCGGCCGGTCAAAAACAACTTCCACTTCTTTTCCGAGAAATGTCCGCGCGAGTTTAAGCGATTTGGTTTCTTTCATAGTGTAGAGGGCTTTTTCAATGTGGTGGCTTGGTTTCTCCACCTCTTTAGAGGGGGAGATTAAGAGGGGGTGTTTATTCTAACAATTCCATAATTCTCGTCATCACTCCCTCAATATTAGTATTGATTTCATTATTTCCAAATCGCAACACCTGTAGTTTAAGCTCTTCAAGAAACTGAGTTCGTTTTGCGTCATACCTTTCTTGGTCGATGTGCTGTGAACCGTCAATCTCAACGACTAAGGATTTTTCTCGGCAGTAAAAGTCGGCAATATAATTTCCGAATGAATGTTGTCTGCGAAACTTATAACCAAGTTGTTTACTTCGAAGTCGAGACCAAAGCATTATTTCTTGGGGAGTAGACTCGCTGCGTAACCTCCTTCTGTTTGTGCGAAGCAAAGAGATATTGCTGATTTTTTGCTTCATAATTTCACACCGCTTGAGTCTGCCACTATTCCACAATCCTCATGCACCCCTTCGCCTCGCAGACTCGGCACTTCCCCTCTAAAGAGGGGCAGGGGAAGACAAGAAAAAAATCTACGCTCCATGGCACTTCTTATATTTCTTTCCGCTTCCGCAAAGACACGGGGCGTTGCGCCCGATACGCGAGCCGTCGGGATTTTTTAACAACCCCCGCCTCGCGGACTCGGCACCCCCTTTGTTAAGGGGGATATTCCCGTGATGGACGGCATCAGATTCTTCGTCGCCGCTTCCGATAAGCTGGGCCTGTTCGTGCACTTCCTGCAACCGCACTTGCTCCTGCATCACTGGAGCACCACCGACGTGCGGAAAGATTTGCAGTACCTGGTTCACGATATTTTCTTCCATATCCTTAAAGAGCTTCAGTCCTTCTTTTTTGTACTCCACGAGCGGGTCGCGCTGGCCGTAGGCGCGTAGGTTCACCGAGCCGCGCAGGTAATCCATAACCTCCAGATGCTCCACCCAAAAAAGGTCTATTGTTTGCAGAATGAGGCGCTGGATGGCGGGATGAAAATCGGGACCGAGCTGTTGTTTTTTGGAGACGATGAGTTGTGTGAAATCAGAGTTGACATCCCCCGACCTCGCAGACTCGGCTGCCCCCTTTGATAAGGGGGAATAGGAACTAAGTTGTGTCAAATACTCGTCCACCGCTTCGGGGCCGCCGAGAAGGATTTTACGCCGGCGCTCGTAAATAACGGTGCGCTGATGATTAAGCACGTTGTCGTACTCCAGTACGTGCTTGCGAGAATCAAAATTAAATCCCTCAATTTTCGTCTGCGCCGATTCAAGCGAACGGGTAATCATACGGTTTTCTATCGGCTCGTCTTCGGGAATGCCGAACTTCCCCATCACGTTCTTGATGGTATCCGCGGCGAACACGCGCATCAGGGTGTCTTCCATTGAGACGAAAAATTGCGTTTCGCCGGGGTCTCCCTGCCGTCCGCTGCGTCCGCGAAGCTGGTTATCAATGCGCCTCGCTTCGTGCCGTTCCGTACCGAGTACAAAAAGTCCTCCCGCCGCCTTGACCGCCTCCGCCTCTTCCTTTTTCGGTGGGTTGCCTCCGAGTTTGATATCCACGCCGCGGCCGGCCATATTGGTTGCGACGGTTACCGCCCCCCTCCTCCCCGCTTGCGCGATAATCTCACCTTCACGCTCGTGGTTTTTGGCGTTCAAGAGTTCATGCGGCACTCCGACTGTGCGCAAGTATTCCGAGAGCACCTCGTTCTTTTCAATGGACACCGTGCCAATGAGGACGGGCTGGCCTTTTTTGTTGAGCTCCGCGACTTTCTTCGCGATGGCTTTATACTTTCCCGTTTCGGTCTGAAAAATCTGGTCATTCCGGTCAACGCGGGCAACCGGTTTATTTGTTGGGATAGACACAACGTCAAGCCCGTAGACTTTGTAAAACTCTTCGGCACTCGTCTTCGCGGTACCGGTCATTCCCGCGAGTTTTTTATACATCCGGAAATAGTTCTGGAACGTGATGGACGCGAACGTGCGGGATTCCTTCTGCACCTTCACGCCTTCTTTCGCCTCAATCGCCTGATGGAGTCCCTCGCTCCATCGCCTTCCCGGCATCATGCGTCCGGTGAATTCATCCACGATGATAATTTCGCCGTTTTTCACCACGTACTCTTTATCCAGATGGAAGAGCGCTTTGGCGCGCACGGCGGTTTCAAGATGGTGCACATACTTGATGCCTTTCTCGGTGTAGATATTGTCCACGCCGAGCGCTTTCTCCGCTTTTTCAATACCCAAAGGCGTGAGCTGAATCGCTTTTTGTTTTTCGTCCACCGTGAAATCCGTCTCCGCCGCAAGACCTCCCGCAATCTCTGCGAACCTCGCGTATAAATCTTCAGAATCACCCGTCGGCGCGGAAATGATTAACGGCGTGCGCGCCTCGTCAATGAGAATGGAGTCAATTTCGTCCACAATCGCGTAATTGAAATCGCGCTGGCGGAGTCTGCCAGCGTCGTATTCAAGATTATCGCGCAGATAATCAAACCCGAATTCGTTGTTGGTGCCGTAGGTGATATCCGTGGCATACGCTTCACGCCGCGTGCACGGGCGCAGAAATTCATGCACGACTTTAAAACTCCCGAGTTGGTCTCTTGCTTCGTCAAGTTTGTCTTTTTCTCCGTTTGGGTTTTGTGCAGTTTGTGTTTTGTTTGGGTTTTGTGTTTTTGTGCTTTGTGTTCTATGCGCTGGGTCGTACAAAAAAGAAGAATCGTGATTAACCACTCCGACCGTTAGTCCGAGGAGATTGTGTATCTGTCCCATCCACACCGAGTCGCGGCGGGAGAGATAGTCGTTTACCGTAACGACATGCACGCCTTTGCCTGGGAGCGCATTCAAATACGACGGGAGCGTCGCGACAAGCGTCTTCCCTTCTCCCGTCCTCATTTCCGCGATGCCCCGGTTATGCAGTACCTGCCCTCCGAGAAGCTGTACGTCAAAGTGGCGCTCGCCAAGCGTTCGCCTCGCCGATTCGCGCACGAGCGCGAACGCTTCAGGTAAAATATCGTTGAGCGTTTCTCCTTTTTGCAAACGTTCTTTCAGCTCGACGGTTTTACCTTTAAGCGCCTCGGAAGGAAGCGATTTGAGGCCTTCTTCAAGCCGGTTTATTTTTTCCACGTTCCCCAAGAGAGGCTTTAGTTTGGCCGCCGTATCATCGCCGAATAGCTTTTTTAGTCCGTCAAACATGGGGCAATACTACCATAAGAAACTGGAACATATAACTGTAACAGGTAACGGTCACCAAGAACACAAAACTCCCCCGATATCAGTCGGGGGAGTTTTGGTTTATCGTCGGCTCTTTGAAGTCTTGCGCTTCTTGGTCTTCTTTGCCGCCTTTCGTTTCTTCTTTGCCATGTTTCTAAAGAAAAGAATCCATTCGGTCAGAATCGAGAACATCGCGCGTTCGTTTTTCTTTTCTTTGATTATCGCT
>JBBUCR010000158.1:0-1771 GCA_038057695.1 Patescibacteria group bacterium
ATGCGGATAGAGATTATCACCGAACCGATTACGGGAGCCGTGGCGAGCGAGATTGCGAAGGAGATATACGGCGATGTGCTGAAGGGCGTTGTTGATGTGGAGCGGGAAATACTTGCGCTCGGCGGCGAGTACCATATGGACGCACACTCTGTATCTTGTTGAGAATGGCTCGCGACAGGAGAACATTTGGGGCTTTAACATCTACCTTGCAAAACCGAGAGAAGAGTGGGTTGTATGTACTTCACTTATCAACATTAGACCGTCACAGGGGAACCGACAAATGAAAGTTGAGAACGAAGCCCTCTGCGCAAAGATTTGCCGAAATTGTCAACGGGAAAATCATATGATTCCAAAACGCACGCCTATGTTTCTTCTTGCGAACCTCGGAGCTGAAATACAGCGGCTCGCTGATGCTTTGCATAAAGGCGACCGCGAGCTCTCAAACGGAGCATTTGCTCGTGCTCAAGGCGTTTTTGATACGCTTTCCAGAATGCCACTTAGACCTCCAGAGCGGAAAGAAATAGAGATCTTGCGGGAGGTGATTGAAGACCTGCCACAGACAAAGCGCCGCTTTACGGTCAGTGCGGAGTCGCTCCAATCCTATTTTTATCCATTTGCTCATAAAGTGCTTGGACTATGAACAAGAGAACGCTTATAGGAAAATTGAAGGAGCTTGTCGGACAGGAAGTTACCATCAAGGGTTGGGTGGATATTCGGCGCGACCACGGGAAATTGATTTTCATTGATTTGCGCGACGCGTCGGGCAAAGCCCAGATGATTGCGCTCCCGAGCCACGCAGAAGCACACAAGCTGGCGGGTACCGTCCGTCCCGAGTGGGTCATTTCGGTAACCGGCAAGGTGAATCAGCGTCCGGAAAAACTGGTCAACAAGAACGAGCCGAACGGCGCCGTTGAACTTGAAATTCTGTCCATTGAAGTGCTGAATGAAGCGCTCACCCCGCCGATTGACGTACGAAGTGACGGCAAAGAAATTGGGGAGGAAGCCCGCCTGAAATATCGCTACCTGGACCTCCGCCGTCCGCGTCTTCAGAAGAATATCCGCAACCGCCACAAGGTCATCAAGTATATCCGCGACTTTTTGGACAAAGAAGGCTTTATTGAAGTTGAAACGCCGAACCTTACCAAATCAACGCCGGAAGGTTCGCGCGACTACATCGTGCCGTCCCGCATCAGCCAAGGAAAGTTTTACGCGCTTCCGCAATCGCCCCAGCAGTACAAACAGCTTCTGATGGCCGCGGGAATGGAGAAGTATTTCCAAATCGCCCGCTGTTTCCGCGATGAGGACACGAGAGGCGACCGCCAACCCGAATTCACCCAGCTTGACCTTGAGATGAGCTTCGTGGAGCGCGAAGACGTGATGGCGCTGAACGAGCGCCTGCTTATAGACATCGTGAAGACACTGTACCCACACAAAAAAATCCAAACGCTTCCATTCCCGCGCCTCACGTACAAAGAAGCGGTGGAAAAATACGGGAGCGACAAGCCTGATGTCCGGACCAACAAGAACGACCCCGACCTTCTCGCTTTTGAATGGGTGATTGATTTCCCGTTTTTTGAGAAAGTGGACGGCGAGCGAAACCCTGACGGGTCGCCCAAGTGGACATTTACCCACAACCCGTTTTCTCGGCCGCAAGACGCGCATATGGAACGCTTGCTGAAGAAGGAAGATATCGGCGGTATTCTCACGACGCAGTACGACGTGGTGCTGAACGGCAATGAAATTGGTGGCGGAAGTATCCGTAATCATGAGC
>JBBUCR010000159.1:0-1789 GCA_038057695.1 Patescibacteria group bacterium
GCTCCGAAAATCCAGACGGCTATGATTCTCGCCATCGCGTTCGCGGAAGCTATCGCGATTTACGCACTCGTTGTGGCGCTGATTATAAAATTTGTGTAAGAAGTAAAACGAATCTACGAATGCACTAATACAACTAATACCTGCGAATAAGAGAAGAAGCAGGTCGGATTAGTAGGTATTCGCAGATTAGTAATTGGTTGATTAGTTTTATGGCGGAGCTATTACATTCCCTCGGAATAGACTGGCGCATCTTAATCGCGCAGGTTATTAATTTCGCGATTCTTTTAGCCGTACTCCTGAAATTCGTCTACAGACCGGTGCTCAAAATGCTTGATGAACGGAAAGAAGGAATCGCCCAAGCTCTGGAACGTGAGGAGAAAGCGGCGCAGAAACTCGCTTCAGCCGACTCCGAGCGTGAGAAAATCCTCGCGGGAACGCGAGTGACGACAACCGCGATGCTGGAAGAGGCGAAGCGCGACGGAGAAGAAGTAAAAAAGAGATTGCTTGCTTCAGCCAAGGAAGAAATCGCGAAAATGCAAACTGTGGCGGAAAAGAAACTCCGCGAAGAAAAAACACGCCTCCTTTCGGAAGTGAAGGGTGAAGTAGGCTCACTCATTGTTTCCACTATTGAACAAACCCTCGGGGATGTACTTGATGCCAGAACGCAGGGGAGAATGGTGGAGCAGGCACTTTCGGCTATTCGCGAAGGAGTTAAGAAATCGTAACGAGAACCTATGAAGTACACAGCAGTGGAATACGCGAAGACACTCCATTCGCTTGCGGGAGAATCCGCGGCGTCACATCGGCGAGAAACGGTCCGGGACTTTCTTTCGGTTGTGGCGAAAAACGGTTCTCTCCACCTTTTGCCCGAAATCATACGCGAATATTCGCTACTTTCTGACAAGGAGGCCGGCATTCGCGATGTAACGGTAAGGACTCCCGAGACGATGCCTGCGGGAGCGCTCGCGAAGGAGTTTTCATTTAAAACAAGGATTAAGGCGCTTCGGGATGTTCGTCTTTCGGGCGGAGCGGTTATTGAGATCGGAGACCTTCGGGTGGATAACTCAATTGCGAGGAGACTGTCGCGGGCGAGGGAAGCATTTAGTAAGTAACCATAATGCTAATGCCGCGAATGAAGAATGCAAATACCGCAAATGGAAACTTCTTGATTCGCAGAATTAGCATTCGGGATTAGCAGTATTCGCATTATATTTATGTCAAAGGACATCATCATAGAGCAGTTGAAGGAGGAGGTGCAAAAACTGAAGCGTGGACCGGAAATCCAGCGTGTCGGTACGGTTATCCGGGCGGGAGACGGAGTCGCGGAAGTCCGCGGGCTTTCGGCGGTACTGTACTCGGAAATCGTAGAGTTTGAAACTCCGGAAGGCACGGTGCAAGGCATGGCGCTGAACCTTGAGGAATATTCCGTCAAAGCGATTATTCTGGGAGAGGCTTCAAAGGTTGCGGAAGGACAAAAGGTAAAGAGCACGGGACAAATTCTTTCAATTCCGGTTTCCGATGAGCTTCTCGGTCGAGTCATTGACCCGCTTGGCAATCCGAAAGACGGTGGTCCCGCGTTCAATCAGGAAAAAATGAAACGCCAGCCGTTGGAGAAAATTGCTTCCGGTGTCATTACGCGCGAAGGAGTGAACACTCCGCTTCACACGGGACTTAAGGCGATTGACGCGGTTATTCCTATCGGCCGAGGACAACGCCAGCTCATCATCGGTGACCGCCAAATCGGTAAGACCGCCCTCGGTATTGATGCCATCATCAACCAAGGCAAGGA
>JBBUCR010000160.1:0-3152 GCA_038057695.1 Patescibacteria group bacterium
CGATAGCTTCCGCGAACGCGATGGCGAGAATCATAGCCGTCTGGATTTTCGGAGCCGCTTCCGGATTTCGTCCGATAGCCTCCATCGCCTTTCCCGCGAGAAGACCGATACCGATACCCGGGCCGATAGCTCCCGCGCCGATAGCGATTGCCGCTGCAATTGATTCCATAGTTATGTTTATTATTTAATAATTAAGTCTAAACGCAACAATCGTAACGTATTCTCTGTATAATTTCAACCGTTCGTTAGAATTTTCAATTATCAATTTACAATTTTCAAACAAAGCCCGAAATTTTAGAAAATTAAGAAATTGGAAATTGATTGAAAATTGATAATTGAGACTTGATAATTTCAAGCTTCAGTGTTGCTCCGTATGAGCAACAGTGAAGCTCGAAAATGCCACCATGGCCAGCGTGCCGAAAATCAGCGCCTGGATGAACCCGACGAACAGTTCAAGACCAAGGAACGGAAGCGGCGCTATGTACGGGAGTAAAAACGCGATAATCGTGAGCAGTACTTCGCCGGCGAAAATATTTCCGAACAACCGGAATGAAAACGACACGACTTTCGCTACCTCGCTTACGATTTCAAGAACGCCCATAAAGGCGGCGATAGGACTTCTAAACGTAATAAATTTGCCGACGTGGCCTTTAATACCGAGGGTAATCAGGCCAAAGAAATGCGAAAGAGAGACAGCGATAAGCGCGAGCGCCAGCGTCATATTGAGGTCGGAGAAAACGGAACGGAAAAGCGGGACAAACTTTTCTTCTCCTTCGACAACTTCACGGAAGCCGATGCTCCCGACTCCAGGGATAATGCCCGCCCAGTTTGAAAGCAGGACAAACACGAAAATAGTCGCCACAATCGGGAAAAAGCGCTTTGCCGTCTCGCGGTTTCCCGAGATTGTTTCAAAAAAGTTCAGCAGACCATCAACGACCGCTTCAATAGCTGTCTGAATCTTCCCCGGCTTACGCTTCATTATTGCGGAAAAAATAACCGCGCCTACGGTAATGACAATGACGACCAGCCACGCGGTAAGGAGCGTGTTCGTCACGGGAAGCGGACCGATATGGAATAAAGTTTCGGGAACAATACTTATGTGCATACTGGAAATTTCAAATTACAAGCACCAAATCACAAACAATTCCGAAATCCTAATTCCCAAACTCTAAACTTTTCCGTTTTGGTCATTTGAGTTTTGGTGATTGGACATTGTTTGTGATTTGGGATTTGTGATTTGTGATTTTAGAATCAAAACCGTCTTACGATATACCAACAGACTGGAAATTAAAATAGATAATATTATACCTCCCAACAATAACCACGGGCTTGTCCCCCACGCTTTATCCGCCCACCGTCCGAGAAGCGCGAAGATAACAATCGGAATCGCAATGGTGAACCCAAGCTCCCACGCGAGTTGCCACGCGCTGAAATCCGACCTAATCCCCCTTAGCAAAGGGGGTGGCTCCGGGGGGTTGCCTTCAGAAGCAGCCCTGGGGTGTTGTTTTTCCGCACCCGATTCCTCTTTCCTCTCACTCCTCATTATGCACATGAGTATAATGGAAGTCCCTCACATCGGGAAGACCTTGACTAGGCACAAGATATATGCTTATGTATAGGTCGCTATGATTAAGTCCTTTATTAAAAACGGTCGGTTGGGGTTCGTCCCTCCCGAAATCGACAACTACGCGGCAGCGATGAGCGCGCCGGAAACACAGATCCGCAAGAAACTAGCGGCAGAAACACGGAGGAAATTCAAAGATGATGCGGTGATGATGATAGGGCCGAACGAGGCTACGCTTCTCCAAGTCCTCTTGCTGGCAATCCATGCACAAGATGTTCTTGAAGTCGGGACCTTCACGGGGTACAGCGCGATTGCGATGCAGGAGGTTCTGCCGACGAACGGCAGAGTTTTCACTCTTGAAGCGTCCGATGCGCACGCCAACGTAGCTGAACGCTACTTTGCGGACAGTGATGCGGTCTATGGTGGGACATGCATTCTTGAACGTGGAGATGCACACAAGTTACTTGACTGGGTTGCTACGAACATTAGAGTTCACTTCGATTTAGCGTTCATCGACGCCGAAAAGACGGGCTACATTGATTACTGGCGGAAGTGCAAGGAGATGGTGCGCCAGGGCGGACTGCTTGTGGCGGACAACACGCTGTCGCATATGCGAAAGCCGGAGAACGACCCCGACGGGAGGGCCATCGCACAGTTTAATGAATTCGTCCGCCGCGACCGTGATGTTCATGTCGCCTTCACTACTATTCGCGACGGCATGACCATCGCGTTCAAGAAGTAGTAGTTCCGCTTTCTTACTTTGAAGTAAGAAAGTGTTCAGAAGGAAGTCCAGTCTTTCGGGTGAGGGAATCACATTCCCTCGCCTTTTTGTTTAAGCAGCCGCACTCCCCCATATACCAGCGGAGTAATAAGCACCGCGAAGACGATTTTAAGCAAGAGATATGGAATAATCATTTTAAAAACAAACAGCGCGTCAAACTTCGGGGCGACCATATAGAACGCGATGAACATAAAGACGGTGGTGTCAACGATTTCGGACGCGAAAGTGGAGAGATTGGTACGGAGCCAAAGCCACTTCCCTTTTGTTATCTTCCGGATTCGCTCAAAAATGAGCACATCCTGAAGCTGTGCAAGTCCGAATGCGACAATACTCGCAATAATGATGCGGAGAGAAGAGCCGAATATAGTTTTATACGCCTCATTTGAGCTAAAACGTACATTTGGCTCAAGCATCACAAAAATCGCCGAGTAGACCATAAGAACGACGAGTGTAATCATTCCGGCAAGCGTCAATTTCCGAGTAAACGCCTTTCCATACAATTCGGTTGAAATATCGGTAATCGCGAAGGTAAGCGGAACGATAAACACCGCCACCGAACCGGCTACGCCGAAAATGGTGATAATTTTCCCGCCAAGCAGGTTCATACCGGCAAGCATTCCGACAAAAACACTGACTAACGTCAGTAGCTTAAAATCGGCCTCCGGTCTCCCTATCGTCATCTGTAGTGATTCTTGAATCATTTTTGCGGTTTAGCATTGTAAGCACGGCCGTGCTCACAATGCTAAATGACGGTGAATTACGAAACTCCCGATTCCGTCATTGCGAGGGCGGAGCCCGAAGCAATCC
>JBBUCR010000161.1:0-1647 GCA_038057695.1 Patescibacteria group bacterium
CTATGACCTGCAGAAAATCGCGGAAGATATCATTAAGAAATACGCTTTTATCAACAAAGAGAAATTTGACGCTGAAAACGCCGCGCTTGTCGCGATTGACCCGAAAACCGGACATATTCTTGCTATGGTGGGTTCCCGCGATTATTTTGATACAGAGATTGACGGCAACTTCAATGCAACAATCGCTTACCGCCAGCCGGGGTCCGCGTTTAAGCCTTTCGTCTATGCCGAGGCGTTGAAGAAAGGATACACGCCGGAAACGGTGGTGTTTGACGTACCAACCGAATTTTCCACTGAGTGCAATCCTGACGGAACGCCGATTCTTCCTGGAAACGAAGACAAATGCTACAAACCGGAAGACTATGACGGAAAATACCGCGGCCCTATGACGCTTCGGGACGCTCTCGCGCAATCGGTAAATGTTCCCGCGATTCAGGTGCTCTATCTTGCTGGCCTCAAGGACTCTCTTCGTCTCGCTAAAGATATGGGAATGACTACTCTCGCGAATACCGACCGCTACGGTCTTACACTCGTCCTCGGCGGCGGTGAAGTGAAGCTACTTGACCTTACCTCCGCATACGGCGTTTTTGCCGCAGAAGGGGTGCGTAGAGAGCCGACGGGGATTCTCTCCATTGAAACCAAAGATGGCACGCTCGTTGAAGGGTGGAAGGATGCCCCGGAGCAGGTGCTTCCACCGGAGATAGCGAGAACAATAAGCGACATACTTTCTGACAATAAAGCGCGCGCTCCCGCGTTTGGGGCAGTGTCTCCGTTGTATTTCCCGGGGCGTGATGTCGCGGCGAAAACCGGAACGACCAATGACTTCCGTGACGCATGGATTGTCGGCTACTCGCCGACGATTGCTGTGGGTGCCTGGGCGGGCAACAATGACAACAGACAGATGCACAAAATAGCCGCTTATATCGTCGCGCCGCTGTGGAACGAATTTATGAATGAAGTCTTGAAACGGGCTCCCGCGGAAACCTTCCAAAAGCCTGCCGAGACGGATATATCGCATCTTCCTCCGGTACTCCGTGGTATCTGGCAGGGTAACAAAACCTACTTCATTGACAAAATCTCCGGGAAACTCGCCACAGAGTTTACTCCTCCTGAATTTCGCGTGGAGCGCGCCGTTCGGGACATTCACTCAATCCTGTATTGGATTGATAAGAATAGCCCGACTGTCCCTCGAGTAACCCCTCCGGAAAGCGACCCGCAATTTGAACGCTGGGAATACGCGGTGCGAAAGTGGGCGGAGGAGCAAAAACTCTCAAACGAAGACCTTTCCGTTATCCCGACGGAGACCGACGATATTCACCGACCTGAGCTCGCCCCGAGTGTCTCCATTGCCAATCCTGTGTCGGGTTCTTCCGTGGACAGAAATGAAATGACGATTCTGGAAGCGGTTATCTCATCCCGCTTCCCTGTCTCTCAGGTACACTTCTTCGTCAACAATCTCTTTATCGGCTCAAGCACAAAAGCTCCGTGGCGCATTTCTTTTTCTCCTTCCGACGCGGAAGCGACTTTGGGCGCGGAAAATGAACTTACGGTGGTGGCATCCGATGTCTTCCAAAACAAGGGGCGGGCGACTGTTTCGTTCAGTGTGACTGAATAAAACGCTTATAGCTTTTAGCTGATAGCTTATAG
>JBBUCR010000161.1:1747-8815 GCA_038057695.1 Patescibacteria group bacterium
CTAAAAGCTATCAGCTATAAGCTTTTTCAACGGTTCATCGGCATAACCAAATAGCGGAAACTGGGGTCAGCGACTCCTCCTATAAGTAAGGGTTTGTTCTCTCCGCTGAATCGGAGCGCAACACTATCCGTATTGAGCGCAGTAAGCCCGTCAGCGATATATCGGTGGTTAAAGTTACTGTTCAGCGCTTCTCCCGTAAGAGCCGCGGGAAGGGGGGATTTACTCTCTCCAACTTCGCCGCTTTTGGCGGAGAGCTCAAACAGTTTCTTTTTCGGGTCCAGGTATAGATGGAGTTGGTTAAACCTGTCGGAGAAGAGCGTCGTGAGTTTAAGCGCCGAAAGGAGGTCTTCTTTAAGCGCGATGGCCTCCGTGACGAATGTTTTCGGCATAATCTGCCGATAGTCAGGGAAGGCGCCCTCCACGAGCCGTGTGGTGAAGAAAAAGCCGTTTCCTTCAATAGATAATTGCCCTTTTCCGAGAGAAACACGGATTTCATCCTTTTCTTCCTCTAGCATTCGTACAATTTCGGCGGCGTTTTTTATGGGAATAAGCACCGGCTGAAACGAGGAAGTGTTTTTTCTGAACGGCATTTTCTTTTCCGCCAAACGGAACGAGTCGGTCGCGACAAAAACAAGCTCTTCTCCTTCCTGATACACATACACACTGGAAAGTTCTGGTTTTAGATTACCCACCGCACCCGCGTATTGTACCGCCCGAAGACCCTTAAGAAGAAGTTGTGGTTCCATCGCAAAAACTCCTCCTTCCGCCCTCGGAATCGTTGGAAAATCGTCGCTTGGGGTTCCGTTTATTACTGCTTTCGCTCCTTCAGCGGACACGATAAGTTTCCCCTCGTGAGTCTCAAGAAACACCCCCTTCACAATACCAAGATTGGAAATAAAAGAAGTAAAGACCGCTGCGGGAACAGCCAGTGACCCCTCTTTTTCCACCTTTACCGGAAGCGTGTATTCAACCCCTATATCCAAATTGGTTGAGCGAACAGTGAGGAACCCGCGTTTCGCGATAAGGAGAAGGTGCGACAAAATAGGAAGGGACGGGTGTTTCCCCGCGAGCCGTTGAGCTTTCCCCACAACGTTCTGTAACTTCTCTTTTATAACTTCTATTTTCATCCCATTTAGAAGCAGGGCGCGGATACTATTTCATTATCCGTAATCACAGCTTTTGATTAATTGGTTAATTTTTTCATACCACTATTTTCTAAGAGTCTGTTCATACTCTGCCCACCTGAAGGAAATGCTTAAAATTCGTTACGAACATTGGGGGTTTGAGGTAAGTTTTGTTTTTCTCCCTGGAATGCGGTTAGAGTATGAACAGGGCATAATGTAGTGTCCGTGGCTTCTGATAAGATTCATTTCGCTTTTTAATTCTTAATAGAAACTTTGTTTTTTTATACATTATTATTAAGAAGGGTGTGGATAGGGAGATAGTGGGTTTTATCTTTCTTTCTGCGTATTATACCGGTTTACTTTTTTTATTTTTTGTGGGTAATTTGTTGTGTTTGTGGGTAAAGTGTTTGAAGTGGTGGGGCAACTCACTTTTTATACACAGGCAGGTTGTCTCAAGCACAGCGTTTTTCCACAGGATTTTTCACAGGGAATCACAGGAGGGCTCGAATCTGGTTTATTTCTTGTAAAAGGTTTGGGTCTTCGCGAATCTCATTTTTTATTTTATCACATGAGTGAATGACGGTTGTGTGGTCTCGTCCACCAAGCTTTTGCCCGATAAGTGGGAACGAAACATGACAGTCCTCCCGTAAGATATACATCACAAGCTGTCTTGGTTTCACCACTTCTTTCCTCCGTGTTTTTTCGTAAATGTGGTTTTCGTCAATATTGTAAAAATCAGCTATTACCTTGGTGATATCTTTGACTGACAGTGCCTTTTTGGGTTTGCTGGTGTTTTTGAGTATGGACTTAACCTCAAGGACACCAAGGTCGCGCCCCCGAACCTGCGTCTGTATCATAATGGAATTCAGAATTCCCTCAAGTTCACGAATGTTTCCCTCAAGCACCGCGGCAACATAGTCAGCCACATCGTCGGGAAGCTGGAATTTCATCATGCGGGCCTTGGTTTTTAAGATAGAGACCCGCGATTCCCTGTCTGGAGGAGGAATGTCCACAATCATACCCGCGGCAAACCGCGACTTCAGACGCTCTTCAAGATTCTGTATATAGTTCGGATGCTTATCCGAAGAAAAAATAATCTGTTTATTATGCGAGTACAAGTCATTAAACAAGTGAAACAGCTCCTCCTGACTCTTCTCCTTATTTGAAAAGAATTGGATGTCGTCCATGATGAGCATGTCATACCCGCGGTATTTCTCTTTAAACTGACCGATACGGCTTTGTTGCATCGCGGTCACGAAGTCCTGCGAGAATTTTTCCGACGTTACATAAAAGATCTTTTGCCCAGGGAAAGAGGTCTTGATGTGATTTCCAATTGCCTGAATGAGGTGCGTCTTTCCATGCCCCGTGGACCCGTAGATAAACAAAGGGTTGTAAGTGATGCCCGGGGTTTTGATAATAGCGAGAGCGGCCGCGTACGCCAGTTCGTTAAACGGGCCCACAACAAAAGATTCAAACGTATAGCGCTGGTTAAGGTTGCTCTCCTTATCCACATAGTAATCTTGCAAGGGGAGTTCGTTCGTCAGTGAGGGAGAAGGCAGTTTCGTGTTTGGCAGGTCTTGCTTGCGAAGGTCGTCTTTCGTGACGACATATTCAAGCGCCCGCACCTGTTCTGCAAGGTTCCGAAGCGAACGAAGGATAAATTTATGATATTTGTTAAGAAGCCAGTCTTTTACAAACGTGTTGGGGACGGAGAGGTAAACCACCCCTTCTTCAACACGGGAAATAGCCGTATCCTTAAACCAAGTGGTGAAATTCGCCTTTGAAACGGCAAGCTCTATTTCGGTGAGCGCTCCTTCCCACAACCGCTTTGTATCGCTTACGGCGGAAGGACCCATTGTCGCAACAGGAGACGTATACTCTTCGCTGAATGTATCGGACATTTTTATTTCAATTACAAATGATTAGTCTAGTATATACTGATAACGAAAATACAAAACTTGTAAAAAAGAGCGTCTTATGTTAATAATGTGTTGATATCCTGTGAACAACGTGAACAAGGATATCTACACCCAGCACTATTGTTTTACATAGCGACAAGAGTATAGGGAATAACACAGTGGCCAGTATAGTTGCGCATTCAGCACAACAATGTTCGGAGAACAATGGTGCTGGGTGGCGATTTTTACAGTCGTTATCAGAATAACTCCTTAAAAATCAACCATGAGCTTCACCTACAAACCAAAAAGGAAAAAGAGAGCACGAACACACGGATTTTTTTCGCGGATGGCCACCCCGGGAGGCCGGAGTGCCCTCTCAAGGAGACGGGCGAAGGGGAGGAAAAAACTTACCGTGAGCCGGAAAAGAAGCTAATAGCTTTTAGCTGATAGCTTATAGTCAGAAAGGAAGACCCCTGTTTTCCTATAAGCTAGAAACTATCAGCTATAAGCTTTCCCCCCATGCTTCCCAAAGCCAAAAGGTTCAAAACAAGAGATTTTAAAGAAATGCGGAAAAGGCAGACCCTGCACGCTCCGCATTTTTTTATCCGGTTTTGTCGCGTTTCCCCCGGAAATGAAAAAGTGGCGGTTATTGTTTCTTCCTCTGCTTACAAAAGGGCGATTGACCGCAACAAACTCCGCCGCCGGATGTATCATCTCGCGGTAAAACACAGCCTGCGTCTTAGCGGCAGGACATTCACGGCCACCTTAAAAAAGGGGGCGCTCACTCTACCGTTTACCGAATTGGAAAACGAACTTTTGTCGTTGTTCCCCAAGCAAAACAACGCGTGACATGCGTCGGCCACAATAGAAAGAAAGGAGCGAACGGTAGGATTGTCTTTTAAGGCCGTTCGTCTACAATGGGGGAATGTTTGCACTGCTCAAGGTGGTTTTTTATGTCCCGCTTTACAACGGGCTCATTTTTTTGATTGGCCTGCTTCCCGGACACTCAGTGGGGATCGCGGTTATTTTGTTTACTTTTTTGATTAAACTCCTCCTCTCCCCCCTTTCGCATAAAGCGGCGAAGTTTCAACTTGAAATGAAGGCGCATGAAGGGGAACTTAACCGTCTCAAGGAAAAATATAAGGGCGACAAGCAGGCGCAAGGGAAGGCCATTATGGATTTCTACCGCGAGAAGAAAATAAATCCGTTTGCGGGGATTGTACCGCTTTTCGTGCAAATTCCGATTGTCATATCGCTCTACTACGTATTTTACGCGGGCGGGTTACCAGAGGTAGACACCACGCTCCTCTATCCATTTGTCCCTCTACCGATACCTGACATGCATCTTTTTGGCGTAAATATACTGGAAAAGAGTCTGATTCTTGCCGTGTTCGCCGGAATCGCGCAGTTTTTTCAGGCGCAATTTGCGATGCCCCCCGCGCCACCCAAGACCGACGCCCCATCTATCGGCAACGACCTTGCACGAGGCATGCATATGCAGATGAAGTATGTCCTCCCGGTGTTTATGGGATTTGTCGCGTATGCCGTAAGCGGCGCAGTTGCACTTTATTTTATAACCAGTAGTCTGTTCACCATCGCCCAGGAGATAGTGGTGCGCAGGTCGCTTGCACGAGGGCATATGGAGCACACCCAACCGTGAAAAACCAATCTGCGAATGAACGAATCCAACGAATACCTGCGAATAGGATTCTCTGATTAGCAGGTATTGGCAGATTAGTACCATTAGTTGATTAGTTTTACTATGACTTCAGATGACATCAAACAACTCCTTGAAGGACTGCTGAAACAGATGCAGATTTCGGTGCAGAGCATAGACGTGTCCGAATCGGACGGACGGGAGCGATTTTCCGTGAGTACGCCCGATTCGCGCATCCTTATTGGGACCAAGGGAACCCATCTTTCCGCGCTTAACCACCTTATGAAGAAGATAGTCGCGGTCAAGGGAGAGAAAGCTCGCCTCGCGGCATCTTCCGACGTGGCGCCGGAGAAAGCTTTTTTTGTGGACGTAAACGGGTATCAGGAAGCGACACTGGAAAATATTAAAAATGTGGCCAAAATCATGGGTGACCGCGCCCGTTCCTTCAAAACAAACGTTGAGCTTGACCCAATGTCCAGTTATGAACGGATGGTTATCCACTCTTTCTTCCAAGACGCGAAAGACGTGAAAACAGAATCGGTAGGGGAGGGGGAGCGTAGGCGCGTAGTCATAAAGTACGTGGAGCAGAAAGAGAGCTTATAGCGGTTTTTCTGTCATTCCCGCGGATGCGGGAATCCAGAATCACAATTCTCTATACAGATCCCTCCACTCCGGATTTTCTTTTTCAATTAGGTTCAACTTCCATTTCCTATTCCACTTTTTGAGCTGCTTTTCTCGTGCAATTGCTGCTCCAATCCTTTCGCCACATTCATAATAAACCAAAATGTGAACACGGTATTTTTTGGTAAACCCCTCTATTTCCCCGTTTTTATGTTCGTATACTCGTTTGGGTAAATTTGAGGTAACTCCAATATACAGAGTACCGTTTCGTTGGCTCGCAAGAATATAGACGCAGTAGTTCATGCTGGATTCCCGCCTCCGCGGGAATGACAGGGAAGTAGGTGTTCATCGGCTTGTTCCCTATTCTCTCATCTGTAATGACCACAGCGTCTCGCTCCTCTTGTCTATAAAGACGAGAAACTTTTCATCGGAACTAAGAAGCGGATGCACAAGGTCAAGCGGGGCTTTACGCTTTTCGCTGATGTCGGAAACACGCTCCGTTGTTCCGGAAGAAAGGGTGATGCTCCAAACTTCGTCCGTAAACGGAATAACCCCTTGATACCACGAGTCGGGATAGCTTCCCTGAACGACTGTTTTTGGCACGCCGCAGTACGCGCGTTCCCCGGTTTTAGAGAAGACGCATTTTTCCGGGAGCGTTGTGAGGGAAAGCTCACGGGTCTTGCCGGTAGCGCTGTCAAAGATATGAAGGGCGAGCCCCGCATCCGGACTGTCGGAGTACAAGATTTCGGGACGAGCGGGACTCATAAGGGCGGTAAGCCCCGGGATATTCCTAAGGAGAAGCGAGGTTTCCCCCTTTACCGGGTCAAGGAGGATGAGTAACCCATCGGCAAGGGCGGAAGGTTTGGAGAGAAGCAGGATTTTATTCTCCGACGGCCAAGAAACAAGCCACTCCTTCACTGGCGAGCCCCACAGTTTTACTCTGTTCCCTCCCGAAAAGTCACTTCGTATCCCTGAAACCCCGCCGTTCTCCTCCTGAAGATAAAAAAGAGAAGTTCCCGCAGGAGAAACAGCCATAGCAGGAATTCCAAGGGTAAGAAAGGTCCCGGAGAGCTCTTGGTCACCTCCCGTCGCCACCTTCATCTCTGCAGAAAAAGACTCAATCACTTCGCTTCCCTCCCGGACGTAGCGTGAAATAAGCGCCATTCCCGATTTGCTCCACAGAGCCTCATATACTTTCGGAATGGTGGTATTGGTAAGGCGCTTCTCCCCTTCTCCCGCCGCCCCGATTTCATACACGTTCCCCGTGGACCGTTCCTGATACCGAACGATGGATTCCCCGCCTTTCGTCCCGAGAACGGCCCCCGCCACGGGAACCTTTGAGAGCTGGCGGAGAATCGGCTCAAATGCTCCCGGGGTTGAAGGGGGGAGTACTGTCGGAGGTTCCACCACGGAAGGAAGCTCATCGCTCGGTGAGGGAAATTCCCCTCCCCCGTCTGGAGGGGGAGTAGTCCCGCGGAAAAAGAAATACAAGAAAACCCCGAGTGCCATAAGCACCAGAACAAGACCGATTGCTATAAGGATTTTGGTTCTTCGGGACATATAAATTATTCGGGACAGTCAATTTCCAATGTTGTAGGCACTTGCCACCAAAAACTCCCTGGAATAATTATGAGTTTTTTCCCTGTTGTCCTATCACAATCATTCTTAAAATAACGAACCTGCAGTCTGGCAGTAGCCTGAGTGTCATTCAACTCTTTTAATGTGGCGGTTTTATCAGGGCTATCAGGAAGAGCAAGTATTTTCGCGC
>JBBUCR010000162.1:0-2630 GCA_038057695.1 Patescibacteria group bacterium
CCGCAGATGGAGCACCCCCTTTGCTAAGGGGGATTACATCCCTCCGCCCCCTCGGAGTCTCCCCCTCTCAAGAGGGGGAGAGGATGCCGACACAACTGGTTGTCGGAAATGTGGCGACGAAAGAAGCGGCGCACGATTTCGTGAAATTTGCCGATGCACTGAAAGTTGGTATCGGACCTGGCGCGATTTGCACGACCCGCATCGTAAGCGGTGTCGGCGTCCCACAACTCACGGCGATTATGGACGTGGTCTCGGTCGCGAAGAAGAGGGGAATTCCCGTGATTGCCGACGGAGGCATCCGTTACTCGGGAGATATCGTCAAAGCGCTCGCGGCGGGAGCGTCTACGGTCATGATAGGGCAGATGTTCGCGGGGACACTGGAAGCGCCAGGGGAAGTCATTACCGAAAACGGCAAAGAGTACAAATCCTACCGCGGAATGGGAAGCAAAGAAGCATTGGAAAAGAGACACGCGGTAGACCGCTATTCGGCAGAAAAGACGCACTCCGTCGTAGAAGGAGTGTCCGGAAAAGTTCCGTGCAAAGGGCCGCTTGAAGGCGTCGTTGAGCAGCTGCTCGGAGGCTTGCGGGCGGGTATGGGCTATATCGGCGCGAAAACGATTGAAGAAATGCCGAAACAGGCGCGGTTCATTCAGATTACCAATGCGGGGCTTCGGGAGTCGCATCCGCATTCATTGTCATGAGTAAAACCAATCTGCGAATGAACTAATGCAACGAATACCTACAAATAAGATTCGGATTGGTAGGTATTCGCAGATTCGTTACATTCGTTGATTAGTTTTAATTAGTATGGAGCAGAACACACAAACCGATACAGTTGCTGTATTAGATTTTGGTTCACAGTATAGCCACCTTATCGTGCGGCGCATACGCGAGCTTGGCGTGTACGCAGAGCTTTTGCCGCCCGAAACTCCGGCGGAGAAACTTTCGGGCTATGCGGCCATTATCCTTTCGGGCGGGCCGCAAAATCTTTCGGACAATACGAACGTACGAACATCAATACGAAACACGAAAGTACGAAACGGGAACCCGTCCAGAGCGCTTCAAGCCGACATCAAAATCTATTCGCTTGGCGTACCGATTCTCGGCGTTTGCTACGGTATGCAACTTATGGCGCATCAGCTGGGCGGAGAGGTAAAAGCGGGCGATAAAAGGGAATACGGTCCGACGAAAATAACAGTACTTACCTCTGAACTGTTTGCGGGGCTGAAACCAAGCCAGCAAACGTGGATGTCGCACGGCGACCAAGTCGTGAAGATTCCAAAAGGATTAAAGGTAACGGGGAAGTCTGGCGCGTGTCCTATCGCGGCTATTGAAGACGCGAAACGGCGATTGTATGGAATTCAATTTCATCCGGAAGTGAAGCATACCGAACACGGAATGAAGATTGTTGAAAATTTCTTGAAGATTGTCGGCGCGAAGAAGACATGGAAGCTGGGGAAAGATTGGATAGAAGCACAGGTCGCGGAAATTAAGGCGAGAGTGGGGAGCGCGCGCGCGCTTTGCGCGCTCTCGGGAGGCGTGGATTCCACCGTGGCGGCATATCTCGTGCATCGCGCCATCGGCAAACAACTAACCTGTGTCTATGTAGATACGGGGCTTATGCGCCAAGGCGAGACGGAGCAAATCAAAAAGACTTTTTCTTCGCTCCCTCAATTGGATTTTAAGGTTGTGGACGCGCGAAAGGAGTTTTTGAGAGCGCTTGCGAGCGTCACCGAGCCGGAAAAGAAGCGGAAGATTATCGGGAAGTTGTTTATCCGCTTGTTTGAAAAGGAGTCTCGGACGTTACAAGTTACCGGTTACAAGTTACCGTTCCAGTTCCTCGTGCAAGGGACCCTCTACACCGATGCCGTTGAGTCCAGTATTTCGGTAGGGGGGAAAGCGGCGGTCATTAAGTCGCATCACAATGTCGGCGGACTTCCGAAAGATGTGAAATTCAAACTCATAGAGCCGCTTCGCGAGCTGTATAAAGACGAAGTCAGGAAACTCGGAAAGGTGTTGGGCGTGCCGGAAGAGATCACCTTGCGTCAACCATTTCCCGGCCCCGGACTTGCGCTTCGCATTATTGGCGCCGTCACGAAAGAAAAACTTGATATGCTCCGTCATGCCGAAGCCATTTTTTGCGAGGAACTTATTTTATCCGGTGAGGTGAAAAGAATTCAACAATATTTCGCCGTACTTCCCGATATTCGCAGTGTCGGCGTGCAGGGCGACGCGCGAACGTATGGGCGGCCGATAATCCTCCGCGCGGTTACGACTGCCGACCTTATGACTGCCGACTGGGCGCGGATTCCACACGACTTGCTTGCCAAGATTTCCGCGCGCATCACCAATGAAGTTTCGGGCATCAATCGTGTCTGCTATGACATTACGTCAAAGCCGCCGGGGACGGTGGAGTGGGAGTAAGATAAGTTAAAAGTTGAAAGTGTAAAGCTAAAAGTGCAAGATATAAGAGAAATAAAGTAAGAAATGAAAATAACTTTAGACTTTTTACTTTAAACTTTAAACTCTTTTTATGTCCCAACGAACCACAACACCACGCGCGGAACTCCACACACACCTTGGCGGGGCGGTTGACCCCGTGATTATGTGGACCATCGCGCATCGGCAGG
>JBBUCR010000163.1:0-1096 GCA_038057695.1 Patescibacteria group bacterium
GCTACATTGACCCCCGAAGCCGAACACTCCTCTCGTTAGTTTGTAATACACCGACCATCATACCACGACCTGCTCGCGGTTTTTTTGTTGCCTGTTTTTTCATCTCCTCATCCCACGCTTCCTGCGGCGTGCGCCAACCGAGACATTTCATGGGACGGTTGCGGAGTTTTTGTTCAATGTCTGTCAGCGTGTTGCTGTATCGGCTCACATCCGACCGTTTGGGAAGGTAACGCCGTATCGCCTTGTTCCGGTTCTCCACCGTTCCCTTTTCCTGCGGACACTGGGGATGGCAGAAGAAAACATCCGCGCCGATGAACAAAGAGAGTTCCCGGTGTTTCTGCAGAGAGATGTCGTTGTCCACCGTAAGGGACTCCACAGGCACTCCTTCCAGTGTCCGTGCCGCAAGACGATTGACGGCTTCCGTGGCGCGGTTTTCGGCATATCGGAGAAACGGATACCGTGTCTTGCGCTCCACGAGGACAAGAGCGGAACCCGTCCCGTCCCTTCCGCTTTCTATGAAGTCTCTCTCAAAGTGTCCGAAGACGCGCCTTTTTTCAACGTGTTTGGGGCGTTCGCTAATACGCTTCCTCCCGTCCTCAAACACGGAATGGTTGCGTTTAGGACCGCTCTTTCTCTTGACCGCGCGCGAGTACAGATGCGACTCCACCTGCCCGCCCGTGCGGGGAATAGACGAACTTGTAGATTGCTTTCCCGCTTGCATACGGCAGGAGCGTCTGGCGTTCCTTGAGCCTCCCCGCAATGGCTTCAGGCGACCAATCTTCCCGCAGTTTCTCCTCTACGAACCGGCGAAGCCTCTCATCCGAGACGACCGCGAGACAGTCGGCCTTGGCGTATTTCCGCTTCACATACGCTTTATGCTCCGCTTTCCGCGCCGTGTAGACACCACGCACTTGGTTGCGCTTCAGTTCCTCGCTGACGGTGCCGACACCGCGACCGAGTGTGCGGGCAATGGCGCGTACTCCTTTCCCCGAGTCGCGCAAACGCTCAATGCGTCTCCGCTCCGCTTCCGTCAAATGAATATATCGCTTGCTCATACACCCATCGTAGGGTGTTCGGCTTCAAAGGTAAATCTCCA
>JBBUCR010000164.1:0-2925 GCA_038057695.1 Patescibacteria group bacterium
TGGATGAAGTTCGTAGAAACGCTGTGTGGCGATTCAGTAATAGCGTTCCGCGTTGAAGAAACCCTCGTTGTTCCGGTAGACGCGAATGACAACGGGGTGAGTCTTGCCTTACCGATGACGCAGAGTCTCTTTCCATACGAAATTTCCGATGCCATTCACGCATTTGTTCCGACGTGGCGCGAGGAGGGGGCATCGTACGACTCCTCTTTTTCCGAGGCTGTCTCTTTTGCCAAAAAGCTACTTTTGCGTGAAATAAAACGCGCGGAAGCGGTCGTCTATGGCGGCCGGGCAGTAGAAGAAATCTACCGAAGTACCTTAGACAAGCGCCTTGTCGTGCTTCCCGATGATTATTCATGGAAAAACACACTCGCGCATTTTCCCGAACCGTTTTTTTGCGTACATCCAAAAAACGGCGGGTGGAGACTTTCCGCCGTCCGCGACAATCCGCGTCTCTTTGTGAACCGTAAGGATTTGCCTAAAAAGTGGGCGGGGCTCCGCGACGCCGAGCTAACAAGAATAACAGGCGTACCTGACGCTGTATTTTGCCACCGCAACCGGTTTATGGCCGCCGCTCGTAGTAAAGAAGGAGCGCTCGCACTCGCTAAACTTGCTTTGAGTTTATAAAGTTCATCAAGTTATAAAGTTTTTAAAGTATGAAAATAGAGAAATTTGAAGATATATTGTCATGGCAAAAGTCAAAAAATCTTGCCGTGTTTGTTTACAAGACTTTTGACGGTAACAAAGATTACGGTTTCAAAGACCAGATACAGAGAGCTTCGGTAAGTATTTCCAATAACATAGCTGAAGGGTACGAAAGAAAAAGCAATAAGGAGTTCAAGCAATTTCTCTATATTGCCAAAGGTTCGTGTGGAGAGGTGCGTTCTATGGCGTATATCGGTCTAGAGTTGGGATACATAGATGAAGACAATTTTCGGAAAATGTATTCCGATTCAGTTGAAATTTCCAAATTACTGTCAGGATTGATTAAGGTGCTTTAGGCCTTTGTGTACTTGATGAACTTTGTAAACTTTATAACTTGATACACTAACGTGGCATTCGTTGATGAAATCGTATTACATTTGAAAGCCGGCGATGGCGGAAATGGTATCGTTAGCTGGCTACATGAAAAAGGCAGAGAGTTCATGGGTCCCGCCGGTGGCGACGGCGGCCGCGGAGGCGACGTATTTATCGTGGCGGTGCGCGATATCGGTAGACTCGCGGCGTATCGTTTCGGAAATCTGTTCGTAGCAGGTCGCGGTGGCGACGGCATGCGCAAGAGCCGGCATGGCAAAAACGGAAAAGACGTTATGCTTGAAGTTCCCGTCGGTTCGGTGGTAGTAAACCGCGCCACCGGAAGAGCATTTGAATTTCTGAAGGAAGGCGAGCGCGCGCTTGTGCTCCGCGGCGGACGGGGAGGCCTCGGTAACGAGCATTTCAAAAGTTCTCGCAACGTTCGCCCTGTAGAATCCACGAAAGGGAAGAGGGGGGAAGAAGCCGAGTTTGATGTAGAGCTCAGGCTGATTGCCGATGCGGGTCTCATCGGCCTTCCGAACGCAGGTAAGTCGTCGCTTCTCAATGAGCTTACCGCCGCACGTGCCAAAGTGGGGCAGTACGCGTTTACCACACTTGAGCCGAATCTCGGTGATTTTCACGGCTTCATCTTCGCCGATATTCCCGGCCTGATTGAGGGGGCGTCGGCGGGGAAGGGACTTGGCACTAAATTCTTGCGGCACATCGCGCGCACGAAACTGTTTATCCACTGCATTCCGCTTGACGCTCCCTCGCCCGTGAAAATCTACGCGATGGTGCGAAAAGAGCTCATCGCGCACGCTCCGGAACTCGCGGACAAAAAAGAAATTATCGTTCTTACCAAAGCCGATACTCGGGAACCGAAAGATATCAAAAGAACGGTGGCACTGCTGAAGAAAGAGAACAAACACATATTTACGGTTTCCATCGTTGACGACATCCTTCTCAAGAAATTCAAAGAAGCCCTTCTCCATCTTCTAAAATCAACTACCGCGCAGCAAGCTGACGCGGTATGTCCGTGAAGATTGCTGGCAGGCGGTAGTTGAACCCAGCACTATTTTCTCGGAATACAATGAGGACACGCGTACTTGCGTATCTCTACCCAAACATACATTTGGCTATACATTACAGTTCGGTAAAAATAGTGCTGGGTTTATTATCTGCATTCCGCCTCATCCTCGGAGCAGAGCTCGCGAGGTATTCGGCGGGCAGATAATAACGAAAAAGCATTTCTCTACGGCCGTACAGAGATGCTATGTTATGGATGGTCAAGCCCAAAGAAGTTCCGGACTTCAACATCTACGTCTATCTTTTGTTGCCATAATAAAACGCACATATCTTCTCACATCATACAGTTCTACAATCTATTCCACCTCATTGCTACATTCAAACGCATGAATGAAAAATGACTGATGCATTTCGTAAAAACCAAGCCGTAACAAGTGACCTCGGAAGTGCGACGGTCTGCCCGTAATTTCCTGTGAATTACGAAACCCGCGATTGTCATTGCGAGCACTTCGCTGTCGCTCTGCACAGGCTCCGCGAAGCAATCCAGAAACAAGGCGTGCAACCCGGATTGCTTCGGGCTTCGCCCTCGCAATGACAATCCAAGACAGAGTTTCGTAATTCACAGTAATTTCGGTGTTTGCAAAACCCCTTCCCGACGAGTGTCGGGAAGGGGTTTTTCATATTGCAAAAACCTGTCAAGCGACAGTCTCGGATTGGAAGACCTAAAGACACGAGTGTCAAGTGCAGATGTTACGGAACATAAAAACAAATAATTTCGTCGCAAAGAAATCTTTTTCCGCAAAAAATTGAGCGCCAAAGAATAAAAAGCTATGAGTGAAACAAATTTGGAATCTTTTTCGGCGCATTCATTTTTGGAAAAAGCTTTTT
>JBBUCR010000165.1:0-2382 GCA_038057695.1 Patescibacteria group bacterium
AAGTGCTCGCAATGACAATTGCGGGTTTCGTAATTCACAGTATTCAAAGCACAGGATCCAAACATCCAAACAAAGAAAGAGCTTACTTTCTGCTCAGTTTGGTTTTTGGACATTGTGTTTTGTGTAGTCTGTTTGGACATTGTGTACTGTGTTTTGTGTTCGATGTCCTCCGATCAAACGAAAACTGCTCCCTCATACAGATAGAGAGAGCAGTTTTTCGCTTTACACCCTCTGCTACTGCGCTTTCAACTGGTCCTGAAGGATTTTGATTTGCTTCATCGCGTCTTCAATCTGCTGGTCCGGATTACCTGCTTTCGCGGCAAATCCGTTGAGAACAGAACGCGTAAGCGGTCCGACATTTCCGTATCCGCTATCCCCCGGTTTCGCGATGCCATACTTTACCTGGAATTTCTGGACCGCCTTAAGTGTCGCGGGACCGAAGTATGTTGTTTCATTTCCCGGAGAACCTACACCGGTCGCGGCAATCATTGTATCGGGGTCGCTGTTCAATATCCGCTGGAGTGTTTTAACCTGGGTGTTCGTGGTTCCTTGTGAGAGAACCCGCGTAACCGTACCGACTGCCGACATTGAACTTGGCGCGGGGGCGGAGGGGGCCGAAACAGCCGGTGCGGTCGCCGTCGCTGGAGCGGCAGACTGTGCCGTCTTGCCGGAAAGAGAGTTCAAGATTGTCCGCGTAAGCGGTCCGACATTTCCGTATCCGCTATCCCCCGGTTTCGCGATGCCATACTTTACCTGGAATTTCTGGACTGCTTTGAGAGTCGCGGGACCGAAGAAGTCGGTTTCATTTCCCGGTGAGCCGGTTCCTGCCACCGCAATACGGGTATCGGGGTCGCTGTTCAGAATCTTCTGAAGAGTCGTTACCTAGGCGTTTGTGGCCCCTTTCGCGAGTACGCGTGTGATGCTTCCGACCGAACCCGAACTCACGGCGGAAGCGGTCTGTGCCGGAGCGGTAGCGGTAACAATCGGAGTCGGCTCGGGTGCCGGGGGAATGTAGGTGTAGCTACTTCCTCCACCTCCACCTCCACCACTACTACCGACAGTAGTATTGCCACCGGAATTATTGCTAGTCCCTGTCGTACAGGTAGAAGAGGTAACGGTAATGTCAAATGTAAACACGGAGCCGACTGCGGAAGGAGCCTCAAACATGTCCGTTGCAAGAGAATCGGTGCAGGAGCCTGTCTGGGTTACTGAACCGCGATTTGGAGCAGAGAGAATACGTCTTCCTGTTGACGTGAGTTTAAGGTACGAGTTTCCGGTCATCGCAACCGTAATCACATCACCCTCAACCGAAATTGACTGGAGAGCGCCTCCAGCTCCGGTGAGATTAAGCGTCTCGGAAGTTGTAGAGATAACGGTATCGGAACTTAGCGTCACATCGTTCCACGCGGCATAGCCCACGGCGGGAGAAGTCCCCAGCACGACGACAAGCGCCAGTGTGAGAAGAAACTTTGGTTTCATAATGTTCGTGAGCATGATTAGTAATAGAACTTAACGTATCACTAGTTCATGCTTACCGAACCGCCCAGAAGTTAAGCGTACCCGCTGGCGTGGCGGCTGCGCCGGTCAGGTTAGACAATTCTACCCCAATAACATTAGCGGCAGTGCTTGAAGCAGACACGATGATAAAACCGTTACTGGCGGGAACCGCGCCCAATGTGCCGGTGAGCGAACTTGTTGCCATGACAAACACTTTATACGCCGTTGAAATTCCCGTTGCGGTAGTGCACTGCACGCCTCGTGTAGTACTCGCGGTAATAGATGACTGTTGGAGGTCACAAGTTCCAAAAATCAATCCGGCAAGCGTCCCATTGGTACTGTTTCCTCCCACAATCATCACAGAGGTGCTTGCTGTCCCAGAAACAGTAATTGCTGTTGTTGAAGCGTATGCAATAGTAGACGCAGTGTTATTACCGGTAATTGTTGTAGTTGAAGTTCCCCCCACATAGAGTGTGTCAAAAATAGAAAGCCTTGTGGTGGATGCCTGGCCGTTTAAGTCAGCGCGGCCGGTGAACGTGGAAACATCGGTAACGGCGAGGGTACTGCTTAAGGAAGAGGCGCCGGTGACGGTGAGCGTGCCCTGTGTCGAGATATTTCCTGCAGAAGTCGTGGTAGCGTTGCCGTTGACGTTAAAGTGGCCGGTGACGCGCTGTTGGCCGGTTGTGGTGGCGTTACCGATGACGCTCAAATTGCCGGCGGAGTCTATGGTTGTGGTTGCGGTACCGCCTGCATAGAAGGTGTTTGTGACAGAAAGAAGCGTCGAGGATGCTATGGAGGGAGAAAATGTCCCGCTCACCGTCAGATTGCTCGATGCGGTAACGTTGCCCGTGAGCGTTGAGGCACCGGTGACCGCAAGCGTGCTTG
>JBBUCR010000166.1:0-1690 GCA_038057695.1 Patescibacteria group bacterium
AATCCTTAATCCTTAACATCTGTCATTCCCTTGGAAAAGGGAATCCAGATAAAAATCTATGAAAGAGATGCCTATTGTACTCGGTGAAGGCAGTGCACTTCCGGACAATCGACAACATCATGAGAATATGATGGAGGCGAGCGCGGAGTGGTTGGAGAGGATGCTTGAGAAACGTGCATCAGTTTCCGAGACTATCGCCGTCAGACCTGACGGCTCGCTTAATCCTGAATCGACAGCCGACCTTCCACGGCCGGCGCTCGTAAACTCCGTAATGGATATGGAACTTACTCCGAATGGACTCATGAAAGCGTGCAGGAAAATACAGAGTACACATCCTGATTTTGTTTTTTCGTTCCAGATGGACAACCACAAAAATACTTTCACCTATACCGTTACTAAAAAACTTGAGGCAGGTGGAGAATTTTCAGTAGGTGATTCTGTCCAGTGGGTCGCTTCGGGTGCGGAGCAGTGGGTGAAGCCGCGGAAGATTTCGCATTTCTCGGATGACAGGGAATTTGTCTTTGTGCAGGACTCGCAAACGGGAATCCCTACGGCACAGTTGGAGAAGAGGTAAATTGGCTTTTGAGTGACTTTTTGGTAGTATGAAAACATGAAAACATGAAATACATCATTGCCATCAAAAAAACAAAATACGGCTACGATACGCATGTACCAGCTCTTCCCGGGTGCCATAGCCAAGGAAGCACCGAGCGCGAGGCTGTTGCGAATACTCGCGACGCTGTTTTGACGTATCTTGGTATGGAAAATATATGAAAAGAACAACTGCCAATGTGAAAGTCCTGAAAAGCGAGTACGCTCGCTTGAAAAGAATTGACCGGCAATTCGGAGCTCTTTTGTCGTACGCTTCTAATCTTTTGGATATCAAAAAAACGCGTGAAGATGCTACTGCCGGTCGGCTTATCTCGCAGGAAGCATTGTTTCGTACGTTAGGCCTCGGCTTTCTCGCAAAGGAGCCGAATATATATCCACTGGCCGATTTGCGAAAGAAGTATTGATTTAACTTGTCAATGTAATGCATAAGACTGGGTTCCCGCCTCCGCGGGAATGACAGTCGGTAAGTGTGTTTGGTTTTTTAGCCGATGTTTGATACGATAGGGACATGAATACCGTGATGATTCCAAAAACATTGGCCCTAAAGGACGATTTAGTGATTGTACCCCGCAAAGAGTACGAGGAGCTTTTGAGCTTTAAGACCTACCGAGAAGTGCGCATAACTAAAGCGCAGAAACAGGCCTTGCGTCTGGCGGAAAAGAATTTGAGTGCAGGAAAGACTCTGTCCTACCATGAACTCGTCAGGAAACTGGGTTTTGGAAGTTGACCCTACCGTGTATAAGAAATTGACACGCATACCGCGGAACTATGCGGAGCGCATTACCGTAGTAATTGGTTTATTGCCAACTAACCCGTACTTCGGAGATATAGAGAAGTTGAAAGGTGAAGATAATGCGTGGAGACGCCGTGTAGGTCCGTATCGGGTTTTCTACAGAGTTATTATTTCACTAAGAAAGATTCTGGTTTTCAAAGTAGAGCGTCGCACATCGGGTACCTATTGAAAAACTCAAAGAACTCTCGTTCCTCAGGTTCGGTCGAGCGAAGGAGTAAGTGGAGGCGGAAATTATGGCGAAATACCGCAAGTAGTTTCAAGTTGAAAGTTACAAGTTTAAAGTTG
>JBBUCR010000167.1:0-8628 GCA_038057695.1 Patescibacteria group bacterium
AAATTGGTCCGCCTTTGGCGAGATAACAATTTGCCACAATTCAGAAATTGCTTGCTTTCTTTCATACTATGACGAGGAGTACCTCGGAATGCATAACCCAGAGTGCTGTGAAAACGCCGCAGAAGACGTTGAGCGTGTCCGTCCTGTCATAACGTCGTATCTCGGCATGTTGTCGCATTGCAAAGGCGAGCATCTGAAGAAGGTCATAGAGAAATTGTTTGAGAAGTGGCTGTAGGATAAGCCTCCGTGCTATAGTAGTTCGGCATATGTATGAGATTGAGATAAAAAGTCTGTTGGGAAACAAAGAACGGGCCGATGAATTAAAGCGCCGTTTGGTGCAACTTTTCCCCGCACTCAAAATACTCCCGTCACACAAACAGCTGAATCATTACTTTAATCCGTCCGCAGACCTTTCCGCGTTCCAAAAAGTAGCGGCGTCTCTGTTACCACAGGAAAAACAGCAAAAACTCGCCGACATTATCAAAGGGGTGAGGGGAGGGGTTTCCATACGGACACGTGAAGCGGATGGAATCGTTTTCATCATTCTTAAGGCATCAATCGGGGACGATACGAGCGCAAACGGAGTATCACGCATTGAATTTGAAGAGCCTGTTTCCTGTACTCTCTCGGAATTGGACAAAAAATTATTAGACGCGGGAATTACCTATCAGGCGAAGTGGTCGCGTGAGCGGGAACACTACGACCTCGGCGTTATTCACGTCACGATTGATAAAAACGCTGGGTACGGATACCTTGCCGAGTTTGAGAAGATGATTGATGACGGGGGAGAAGCGGAGTACGCGAAACAGGAACTCAAGGCGCTGATGGCGGAACTCAAATGCCAAGAACTTGACCAAGCGAGGCTTGAACGGATGTTCAAATTCTACAATGAGCATTGGGAGGAGTATTATGGGACGGAGAAGGTCTTTGTGATTGAATAAAAGATACCAATCTACCAATGGGTACCAATGAAACCAATGGATACCAATAAGAACGACGGTCCAGAACTCATTTACCCTGAATTATCCTATGATGTTACAGGGGTATGTTTCGTTGCTCATAATGCTTTAGGTCAGTACGCACGTGAGAAGCAGTATGGAGATATCATTGAAACCAAGCTGAAGGAGAAGAGGCTTCCCTATAAAAGAGAATTAGCACTTGCTTCAAGCGGTAACATTGTAGATTTCTTGATAGACGATAAGATCGTCCTCGAATTGAAGTCGGTTCGCATTTTGACGAAGGACATTTACGAACAGGTGCAGCGTTATTTGCAGGAGAGTGGAATGCGTTTGGGATTGCTTGTTAACTTCCGCAACAAATACATTAAGCCCGTCCGTGTTGTTAGAATTGATTCTCGGAGATATTTGTAGTCATTAGTAGCATTGGTACCATTAGTATATTAGTATCTGTAATTATGTTTTTGTCAGACACCGACATCAAAAAAGAAGTGAAACGGAAGACGATTACGATTGAACCGTTTGACGAGTCGCGCCTTCAGCCTGCGAGTTACGACATCACGCTCGGCAATACCTTTATCGTAAATGAATCCCATACCTCCACTTTTATCGACCCCGCGAATAAAGTCTTTCCGAAGACACACGATGTCCGTGTGGCAGATGGGGAAGCCTTCGTGCTTCACCCCGGCGTTTCCATTCTCGGTTATTCAAAAGACTATTTTGGCTCCGACCATTTTCTGATTGAAGTAAATGGAAAGAGTAGCCTGGCCCGCATTGGTCTTTTGGTGCACAACAGCGCGGCGCTCATCAACCCCGGCCATTTTCTGCAGGTGGCGCTTGAACTCTGTAACTTAAACAATGTTCCCATCATCCTACGCCCCGGTATGGCGATTGCTCAGCTCACGTTTTCCCCGCTCTCCTCGCCGCCGAAGCAGAACTATAAAGAAAACGGCAGGTATTCCAAAAACAATATCGTCGGCTACATCCCGCCGAAGGTAATAGCGAAGAAAAACTCTAAGCACTAAATCCTAAACTCTAAACAAATTCCAATACTTAAATTCTAAACGAAACCCATTTCTGATTTTGGATTTTAAGAATTATGATTTGTTTAGGATTTCGACATTAGGATTTAGAATTTATGCAAAATCATCCCGAACAACAATATCTCAACTTGATGCAGGAAATCGTAAACACCGGCGACCGGCAGGTGGATGCGGGGCACGGCAAGGCAACATTCGGCGTGTTCGGACGGCAAATCCGCTTTACCCTTTCGCGGGGCTTTCCGCTCCTTACGACCAAAAAAGTATATTGGAAAGGAGTTTTGCACGAACTGTACTGGTTTATGTCCGGACAGTCCAATATCCGGTATTTGGTGCAGAATGACGTGCATATTTGGGATGACTACCCGTATCGTTTCTACAGCGAACTTGCGAAAAGAGAAAAGCTTCCTGAAATGACGAAAGAGGAGTTTATCACGCGTATTAAAGATGACGAATCATTCGCAAAAATGCACGGCGAGCTTCCGCATATTTACGGAGAAATGTGGCGACGCTGGCCCGCGAAAGACGGGCGCGGTATTGACCAACTCGCGTGGGCAATTGAAGAACTCCGTAGCGACCCCGGGTGCCATAATGCCATTGTCACGTCATGGAATCCCGAATATCTCTACAGTATGGCAAAGCCGGAAGAGGTGAATCACTTTCCGATTTGCCACAATATGTACCAGATGAACATCAAAAACGAAAAAGTCTCGCTCCAACTCTACCAGCGGAGCGCGGATATTTTCCTCGGTGTGCCGTTCAACATCGCGAGTTACACGCTCCTCTGCCACATTGTCGCCCGCATTCTCGGGCGAGAGGTGTGGGAGTTCGTACACACCTTCGGTGATGTGCATATTTACGAAAACCATTTTGACGCGGCCCGTGAACAGCTCCTTCGTGAGCCAAGACCATTTCCGAAAATCACTATTTCTCCGGAGGTAAAGAGTCTTGCAGATTTCCGGCCTGAACACGTCACGCTCTCGGATTACGACCCGCATCCGCCCATCAAGGCCGGATTTGTCGTCGCCGGTTTCCGCGGCTTGGACAATAAACCGGCAGGGAAACTTTAATGCTGCACAGACTGTTGTATTTTTACAGCCGTGCTACAATACGAGTATGATCTAAGCTCTCACATGACTTCCTCACCCGGACTTCTCTTTGAGAAGGGTGAGGCGTGTTTCTCATTACCTATCTAACCCCGAAGTACGAAATTAAAATTCTTTTCCGTCATTGCGAGCGTAGCGAAGCAATCCAGGCGTCTTCTTCGGGATTCTCTGGATTGCTTCGCCTATTACATAGCTCGCAATGACCGTATGCGAGAGTTTCGTAATTTAGGGTATCTAACGCTACTTCCATGAAAGACATCCAAATCAAAAAACTCATAGACGCCGAAAAAAGACGTCAAAAGAAAGTCATCAACTTAATCGCTTCAGAAAACTACGTTTCCAAAGACGTGCTTGAAGCGCTCGGTTCCGAACTCACGAACAAATACGCCGAAGGGTATTCCGCGCTCCGTTATTACGGTGGGAACGAGATTATAGACCAGATTGAAAATCTGGCGAAAGACCGCGCACTCGCCCTGTTCGGTTTAAGCAAAGATGAATGGGCGGTCAATGTTCAGCCGCTTTCCGGTTCTCCGGCGAATGTCGCGGTCTACCTCGCGCTTGTTCCGCAAGGCGGAAAAATTATGGGAATGTCGCTTGACCACGGAGGACATCTCACCCACGGCCATAAAGTTTCCATTACGGGGAAAATGTGGACGCAGGTGCCTTACGGGGTCGCAAAAGAAACTGAACAGTTGGATTACCCGGCGCTTAAAGAGCTCGCGGTGCGGGAAAAACCGGCGATTATCGTCGCGGGATTCACCGCCTATCCACGCCTCATTGATTGGGCCAGGTTTCGCGGGGTTGCGGACGCTTCCGGTGCGTACTTAATGGTGGATATGTCACACATAGCCGGACTGATTGCGGGAGACGTCTACCCGTCGCCATTTCCGTATGCCGACATTGTTACTACGACGGTACACAAGACACTCCGTGGCCCGCGCTCGGCGCTCATTTTTTCCAAGAAAGACGAGCGAGGACTTCCGGTAAAGATTGATAAAGCGGTATTTCCGGGAATGCAGGGAGGTCCACACCTTAATCAAATCGCGGCTGTAGCGGTCGCCTTAGAGGAAGCGAGTAAACCGGCGTTTAAAAAATATGCCGAGCAAGTAGTAAAAAACGCAAAGGCGCTTGCGGACGAGCTTTCAAAACTTGGCTGGCGTATCGTTTCAGGTGGGACCGACTCGCACCTGCTTCTTGTTGATGTGTGGATGGGTGGCAAAGGAATTGGAGGGAAGGAAGCGAGCGAGCGATTGGAAAAAGCTGAAATCATCGTGAATAAAAATACCATACCCAACGACGCGCGGAGTCCGGTTGACCCGTCCGGTATCCGTCTCGGGAGCGCGGCCGAAACTACGCGCGGGAAAAAGGAAAAAGATTTCCGTGCGATTGCGAGGAAAATCGACAAAATATTACGAAATTAATAGGTCTTATTCTCCCTTTTCTAAAGGGAGCACTGCCGTCTTCGGCAGGAGGGATTTTAATCCTCCGCCTCGCTGACTCGGCACCTCCTTAGTCTACGACTGCAGATTAGAAAAGGAGGAATTAAAAGATATGAAAGGCAAATTCATCGTTCTGGAAGGTGGCGAAGGCGCGGGAAAGAGTACCTTTGCTTCTTTTCTGAAACATTCCCTGTCGGAGAAAAGAGTCCTTGTGACGCGCGCGGGCGGAAGTGTGTTCGGAGAAAGACTTCGCGCGCTGTTTGTATCCGATGAGGCGGGGCGGGCTTCGCCTGAAAGCCGCTTTGCCCTTGCCTTTGCCGCGCAAGCCGACCATATGTGTCAGGTGGTTGCACCCGCTCTCGCAAAGGGGCAGCACATCATTTCCGACCGTCTTGATGCTTCAATTTTTGCGTATCAAGTGTACGCGGAGGAGAAGCCGCACCTTGTGGAATTATTCTGGAATACACGAAAGGGCTTATTTTTGGAAACTCTTCCCGACCTCTATGTGTTCCTCGCGGTAGACACC
The DNA here is from genome assembly GCA_038057695.1 of Patescibacteria group bacterium. Taxonomy (GTDB): domain Bacteria; phylum Patescibacteriota; class Minisyncoccia; order Phycocordibacterales; family UBA10002; genus UBA10002. The sequence goes on from JBBUCR010000167.1 coordinate 5,068, forward strand.
GATGAGGGATTTAAGCGCGCAAAAACGGAAAAAAGAAGGTTCGACCATTTTGAAAGACGTCCCCATGCGTTTCACGAACGGGTGCGCGAAGGGTACGCAGAGTTTTTAAAAACCGTCCCCCACGTCATCGTTGATGCCAACCGCCCGCTTGAAGCAGTTCAAGATGAAGTTTTAGACATCATCAGAAAATACATACGATCGTAGCTATTTTCTGTTCCTCTTGATTTAGCAATAAGCGACACGTGTCGCTTATTGCTAAATGGACAAGGGAGGGGAAGTGAATGCGGACTTGACGCAGAACAAGACTTGCATATTTCATAGTGTTTGTGCTAGTTTAGTATTGGCGTTTGAACTCTTGCCGAAAGGCATTGGCGACTTCGCCAGACAGCATAGATCTATGCTAAACGATGTTCACCCCCTGGCGGTGGACTCTGTAAAACAGCCGAGCAGTGCGATGCTACCGGCTTTTTTTTACGCCAGTAAGGCGCTAGAATAGCCATATGATTGTTGAAGAACTAAATAGGGTAATAAAAGAGGCGGTTGTGCATACTTCCGGGGAGAGCACAGAGAAGGTTGAAACGTACGACATATCCCTTGAACATCCCAAGAGTCTTGAACATGGGGATTATTCATTCGCAGCGTTGAAAATCATACGGCACCCTTTGGGAGTGGATAGAGGAATGAAAAAGGAGCATCCCAATGCGACCATATCAATAAATGCTACCCCTAATCCTAGAGTTCACGCGGAAGCAATTGCGCAATATATTAGGACAAATCTACCTAAAGGTATTGAGAAAGTTGAAGTTGCTGGAGTCGGATTTATTAACTTCTACCTCACAAAAGAGTTCTTTGCTGGACAAATTGCCGAAACCCTTCGGCTAGGAAAGGACTACGGCAAGAACAAAAATCTGGATGGAAAGAAAGTGATGGTGGAATACACCGACCCGAATCCGTTTAAAGAGTTCCACATCGGGCATTTGATGAGTAACGCGATTGGCGAATCGGTCGCGCGGATTTTTGAATATAACGGAGTGAAAGTTCTCCGCGCCTGCTGGCAGGGGGATGTAGGACTGCATGTTGCGAAGGCGATTTGGGGAGCACAAGAGAAAGTTAGAAGTGAAAAGTCAAAAGTGAAAAGTCTTACGGTAAACGATTGGGCGGAAGCTTACGTCGTTGGGTCGGAAAAATACGAATCTGACGAAACAGTGAAAAAGGAGATTAATGAGTTGAATAAAAAGATTTTTGAACGGTCAGACAAGATAGTAAATGAACTGTATGACCAAGGGAGAGAAGTGAGCCTCGCTCATTTTGAGGAAATCTACAAAAAACTCGGCACAAAATTTGTTTACTACTTCTTTGAGGGGAAGGAAGGAGTACTTGGCAAACCAATAGTGGAAGAAAATCTGGGGAAAGGGATTTTTGAAAAGAGCGATGGAGCTATTGTCTTTAAGGGCGAACCGTATGGCCTGCACACGCGGGTTTTCCTCAATTCGCTCGGGCTTCCTACATACGAGGCGAAGGAGCTCGGTTTAAATAAACGAAAGTTTGAACTTGAACCGGATTTGTACAAATCGGTCATCATAACCGGAAACGAAATCAACGAATACTTTAAAGTGCTTCTCAAGGTAATGTCGTTCATTATGCCGAAAGTTGCGGAGAAAACCGTGCACCTTCCGCATGGCATGCTCCGTATGACAACGGGTAAAATGTCCTCGCGGAAGGGGAACGTGATTACCGGTGAAGGGCTGATTGCACAGGTGAAGGAATTGGTTGCCGAGAAGATTAAAGACCGCGAAATGCCGGAAGACGAGAAGAAAACACTTACAGAAATTGTCGCTGTCGGTGCTATCAAATACTCCATTCTTCGGCAGGCCATCGGAGGCGATATTATTTTTGATTTTGAAAAGTCCATTTCGTTTGAGGGAGATTCAGGGCCGTATCTCCAGTATTCGTATGTGCGGGCGAAATCGGTACTTGGAAAGGCGAAGTCTCTCAAGGTTCAACCTTGGGACGGGAAAAAGGTTGAACCTTGGGAGACGACAACGCTAGAAAAACTACTCTACCGTTTTCCCGAAATCGTGGAACGCACCGGAACGGAACTAGAGCCGCACTCTATCGCCACCTATCTCATTGAACTCGCCGGAGCGTTCAACAGCTGGTATGCCAAAGAGCACATTGTTGATGCAAACGACCCTTCTTCCTCCTACAAAGTTGCGCTTACGTCTGCCTTCGCGACGACAATGAAAAACGGCCTCTGGCTCCTCGGTATTGCGGTGCCGGAAAGGATGTGATGCATTGCGAAAAATGCGCAACTTTCCTTGCTCCGCAAGTCCTGCGCCCTTAAACTAGAGGGAAATTTCTGTTATTTACCATGAACAAGCAACTGGTCATCGAGAAAAACGGTATTCCGTTCGTTATCGACCCAGAGTTGCAACAATGGGTTAAGACGACATACGGAAGCGGATATGTATTTCACGAACTCGAATCCATCGTGTCAGTAGTGATAGCCACCCTGCCATGTTTGGTACATCGGGTGGAGTTGTACGGCGTCGCTCAAAAGGGTCGTCTTTACGTGAAGCAATTCAATAGTGCCGATAATTGGCAAACCGAATGGAGACTCTTCTACCCTCGTGGCGGGAAGAGGCAACTTAATCCGTTGTAAGCGCAGTCGCTTTTTAAGAACACGCAAGAGTGCTAGAATGACCCCATTCTAGCCTTTTTTATGCCCGACACACCCGAACAGCCGCAAAAATCAAAAATGGCCGAGCGCGAGGAACAGATTCTCGCTTTTTGGCAGAGCGACAATACGTTCAAGAAGACTTTGGAGAAAAAATCTCCAAGAGGCGAGTTCGTATTTTACGACGGCCCGCCATTCGCGACGGGGCTTCCGCACTATGGGCACATTCTCGCGGGGACCATCAAAGACGTCATACCGCGTTTTAAAACGATGCAGGGCTATCGCGTCCCGCGCCGGTGGGGGTGGGATTGCCACGGACTTCCGGTGGAAAACGAGGTTGAGAAAGAACTCGGATTCAAGTCCAAGAAGGATATTGAGAACTACGGTATCGAGAAGTTCAACGCGAAAGCGAAAGAGGCCGTAATGCGCTACGCCGACGATTGGCGCCGAATTATTCCGCGGATGGGGAGATGGGTGGATATGGATAATGACTACCGGACGATGGACCCGTCCTACACCGAAAGCGTCTGGTGGATTTTCAAGACCTTGCATGATAAAGGACTTATTTCACAGGGGTTCAAATCAATGCACCTGTGTCCGCGGTGCGAAACGACGCTTTCAAATTTTGAAGTGACGCAGGGGTACAAAGAACTGACCGATACATCGGTCTACGTGAAGTTCAGACTCCTTTCGCAGGCGAACACATTCTTCGTCGCGTGGACAACGACGCCGTGGACGCTTCCGGGGAACGCCGCACTCGCGGTGCATCCAGAGCGAGACTACACGTTCGTGGAAATCACGGCTTCCAATGCCAACGAAATCCCCGCAGGCGATACGTTTATTGTCGGAGCGAAGGAAGAAATTCTGAAAAGGGTATTCTCCGA
>JBBUCR010000168.1:0-4749 GCA_038057695.1 Patescibacteria group bacterium
CAATCTCGCTCGCCACGGCTCCCGTAATCGGTTCGGTGATAATCTCTATCCGCATACAAAGACATAGTACCAAAACGAGAGTTCAGTGAACAGCGTACTCAAGATTCTTTGCGGCACTTCAATGTTAGAGGTCATCCGATTTTCCTCAAGTACTCATTTATCTGGATGAGATACGTCTTGAAGTCCGAGAAGTTATTCACGAGGTTCGTGAGAAATATATCCGTATCCAACTTTTCGTATCGGTGTACCAGCATATTTCGGACACCGACAATCGGAGCAATCCTCTTTGCGAAGCTCTTCTCGAGGACTTCAAAATCCCCTAGCATGACAAAGGTACTCTGCAAATCGTCAACGGTGCCGAAATTACCAGATTTAATGATGTGCGTGTTAATGTCCACCATTTGGTCAACCGCAAGCTGAAAGTTACGTTCTATGGCATCGAGCGTTACATCCCCCTTTTTGATTGCGGCAATGTCGGTGCGAGTTGCCAGCCGTTCCAATTTGTCCACATACGTGGAAAGTGAGTCGAGCTTTCTTTGCAAAAATGTCTTATCAAGCATGTTTATATTCGCTTATTTTATTCTGAAGGTAGTGCTCCCGCAGGTCAAACAACGGTTGTGCCTCCTCGTATACTCGCAGAGCATACAGGAATGCCTCAATAAACAAATGCGGAGTCTTTTCGTACACGACTATTGCGTTCATTACCACTTGTTTTTGAAGGAGTGGCGATGCTCTCTTTAGGTCTACAAGCGAAACCGCATCGTTCCGAAACACCTCCGTTAAGTCGGTGTTTAAAAAGGCTTCCTCGCTAAACGAGAGTTTTCGCTCCGAGAGGTATGCCACGTCAACGTCGCTTTCTTTATGCGTCTTTCCTGTAACCTGCGAGCCGAAGAGGACGACTAGCTTGAGGTCGTACTTCTCAGCCAACTCGGCGATTTTCGGTTTTACCGCTTCAATGTTCATGCGGATACTATACCCCCACACCAACTTTTCGGCAAAGTTGGTGTGGGGGGGTGTACCAAAATAACGGCTCTGTGGGTAGGTAACTATGCAAACTATGACGCAACTGCTAAAGATGGAAATAATCAAAAACCAAAATTAAAACAGCATAAACAATTCCCGTTGCAATTCCCGCAGGGATTCATCCTAGACTTAGACCCCATAGAAGTCCGTGTCGCCGAATTGCATATCCCAGGATTCCAATAAAAACAATGGCTGGCACTATTGCTAGAAGAATTTCCATAATCCTTTATTAAAATAGTATTGAAATTAGTACAGTTTTACCCCCACTTTTTCCCGAACCAGTTCCATCTTTGCCGAAGCTTTCGCCCGGGCACGCTGGCCACCTTCCTTCAGCATTTTGAGTACGCTTTCTCGGTCGCCTTCAATCGCTTTTCGCTTTTCGCGGAGCGGGCGAATAAAGGTCTTGATATCTTCAATCAGCGCTTCTTTAAGAGCCTTGTATTTTCCTTCGTGTTTTTTGTAGAGTACATCAAGCTCCGATTCGGGACGAAACAGTTTATGAATCGCGTACACGTTTTTCGGAATACCACCGCTTGAATCCGTCACGATACTCATAACCAATTTTTCAATCTCGGCGTCTTCTGCAAAGAGCGGAACAGTGTTCCCTTTGCTCTTGCTCATTTTCTCTCCGTCAATGCCTGGTACCACGCTGACATTGAAAAGAATCAGCGGTTGCGGAAGCTTGAATGTCTCTCCATAGACACGGTTAAACTTCTCCGCAGTATCGCGAGCGATTTCCACATGCTGTTTCTGGTCCTGCCCCACAGGCACAACATCCGCGTCGTAGAGCAAAATATCCGCCGCCATAAGAAGCGGGTAGTTAAACGTGCCGACATTCACTTCGCTCCGTTTCGCCTGTGCATCCTTGAACGCATGTGCACGCTCCAGGTACGGGATTGTTGTCAGACACTCAAATATCCATGCAAGCTCCAGATGTTCGGGAATGTCGGATTGCTTGTAGAGCGTCACGTGTTTTGGGTCAAGGCCGATAGCCAAATAGTCCATCGCGACGCGGAGGATGTTTTCCTTAAGTTCTTTGGGATTCTGAAGCGTGGTCAGCGCGTGATAGTCGGCAATAAAAATAAACGACTCGTGTTCCTTCTGAAGCTCCACGAATTGCTTCATCGCGCCGAAAAAGTTGCCGATATGGGGTCGGCCGGAGGGTTGTATTCCCGATAGCAGTATCTTTCTAGCCATGTCAGAAATCATAGCAAAAACGCGGCGTTTTGGAAACGCCGCGGTTTTGGAGAATTTGGCTATCTCGCCAACCGGACAATACCGACTTTTTTCTCAATGTGGCTTGAGCGGGCCTCAAGGCCCTCAATCCGTCCCTTGTGCTCAGCGGCTATTGAAACAGTCGAGTTGAGAGTCCTTTTGATATCTCGAATATCTTCATTTATCAATCTGAACTGGTCAAGCATAACCTTTGTTAGTTCTGAAAATGCACCCGTTAGTCCACTTTGTAGGTCGCCTCTAATCTCTTTTCGCAGTTCAATAAACCCATCCTGCGTCATTCTCGCAAGCTGTTCAATGGTTATTTTTTTCATTCCCCTCATTGCCATAATATTCAAAGTAGGACCTACGCAATCGGTGTCATTCCCGTGAAAACGGGAATCCAGAGCCTGACCAAACGGCTTAACGCTGGATTCCCGCCTACGCGGGAATGACAGAAAAGAGCGAAATGCGTAAGTCCTACAAAGTATACCAATCTACACTTTTAAGGGCAATTCCACGAAAAAGGTAGCTCCTTTACCTTCCCCTTCAGACTCAGCCCAGACCTTTCCGTTTTGAGCTTCAACAAGCTGTTTTGCCACGTAGAGTCCGAGTCCTGTTCCCAAAATATTCGCCTTGCTCGCGTCCTCCGCGCGACTGAATTTTTGGAAGAGTGTCGCTGTAATGCCACGACTTTTGGACTTACAGTTATGAAAGAAAAAAGCGTTCGTCAGAGACGAACGCCGTAATGTGCCACACATATGTTAGCTAAAAAGCCTTTTCCGAAACCACTCTATTGTTCGTTTCAAGCCGTCCTGGGGAGCAACAAGCGGCTCCCAATTCAGAAGGTGCTTTGCGCGAGAGATATCAGGTCTTCGTACGAGTGGATCATCTTCCGGTAAAGGTTGCGTTTGGACAATTCTACTTGTGCTACCCGCAAGACGCTTAATCAATGCGGCAAGCTCAAACATCGTTATCTCATAGGGGTTGCCAATGTTCACAGGCAGTGTTACATCACTGTCGGCAAGCAAAAGTATTCCGCGTACGAGGTCTGAAACATATTGGATACTTCTTGTCTGTAAGCCGTCTCCAAAGATTGTCATATCCTCGTTACGGAGAGCTTGAGTGATGAAAGCCGGAATTGCCCGACCATCATCATGCCTCATATACTCGCCGTAAGTATTAAAGATTCGTACCGTCCTTGTTTCCACTCCATACTCATGATGAAATACCGTCAGCATCGTTTCCCCATATCGTTTGCCCTCGTCGTACACCGCACGGATACCTGTAATATTGACATTTCCGTAGTAGGTCTCTTTCTGAGGGTGCTCAAGGGGATTGCCATATACTTCGCTGGTAGAAGCAAAGATATACCGAGCTCGTTTTTTTCTCGCCAATTCCAGAAGATGGTAGGAACCAAAACAGCAAACGCGTAAAATTGACATGCGTAGCCGTTCCATATCGGTGGGACTGGCCGGGCAAGCAAAATTGTAAATGAACTGCAGTTTCTCCTTCCCCAAATCAAGCGGTTCGGCAATGTCATGTTCGCGAAAGACGAAAGCGGGATTTTTCTTCAAACGGTCAACATTTTCTCGCGAACCCCTAATCATGTTATCCACTCCTATAACGCGTTCTCCCCGTTTCAAAAGGGTTTCAGCAAGATGCGTCCCAATAAAGCCAGCAACGCCGGCAACCAGAGCAGTTCTTTCCGTAGTCATCTCTTTACCTTTCCGTTGAGGTTAGTTTTCGTGGAAATGTGCCATACATAATCATGCATTTTAGATGGGAGTTGTCAAGGAACTTACTTTGTTATACACTTCCCACATGAAAAAGAAATCAACTCAAAACAACTGCGTTGTTTGCCAAAGAATTGCACTCATCAAACAAGGCAAAAATCCGTATTTTGTCGCAGAGCTAAAAACGGGTTATGTGGTTCTGGGGGACTATCAGTTCTTTAGGGGTTACACTCTTTTTCTATGTAAGGAGCACGAGAGCGAACTGCACGAACTTCCTCCTGCTTTTCGGCAACAACACCTTTGGGAGATGAGCCGAGTTGCGGAAGCCGTATACCGCGCCTTCCATCCAAAAAAATTAAATTATGAACTTCTGGGCAATACGGATATGCATATCCACTGGCATATTTTCCCGAGACATTCAAACGACCCTCTTCCAGAGAGGACGGTGTGGAATATAGAAAAAGAAATTCGTAATGCTGATTCTGCCCGACCAAGTAAAATTGCGCTTGCGAAGTTAACAAAGCGTCTTAAGCAGAGTTTGTCTGAAGTATTAAAAAAGTCCCCCGCGCCACATCAGGGGACATGAAAACCATAAAAATCTTCAATCGAGGCAAAGTGCTTCCAATTTTCCTCAAAAAAGAAAGCGCGAACAGTTTTCCTGGAAGCAAGAAGTTCTTGGATGTAGAACGGTATGTTGGTTCCATTGGGGAATTCTTTTTCACTCATTCTTTGTAATTCTTGAATCGGGAAAAAGCGAATTCCGACATCAGTACCCCAC
>JBBUCR010000169.1:0-3384 GCA_038057695.1 Patescibacteria group bacterium
CTGAAGCAGTAGGTGTCAAACTCGCGTTGTGCTTCTTCATTTCCTGCCGCAATAAAAGACGGCTGTGGTCCTCTACTAAGTTATCAGCCGTCTCCTGACGTCGCGTTTGAATTGCAAAGTAGGTTTGCCCCTTAGCAACCACGACCTTCGTAGGGTCTGAATTTTGTACTATCAGATAACAAGCGTACCGTGATAAATGTATGACATCTATGGGCCTTTCCGCTCCTGAACCGATTTTGACCATTTCGTCCACATGGACAAAATGGGTGTGGATAACTTCCCCGCTATTCTCGCAAGCCACTTTCGCCTTATCAATTACACTTAAAAACTTACGGTAATCTGCGTATTCCAAGACTTCACCAAGTTCCCGCGATGACCAGTATTCCTTGCCGTTATCGTCTATCTTTTTGATTGTCTCAAAAATGTTCTCGCTCATAGTGTTTATAGTTTAGCCAAAAGCAAAGTGGCGAGGACCAATGCAATAGTTCCTAATGCAAGAATTCGTGACTAAAAGAGTTGTTTCTCGTTATAGGTCTTTTGCTCTTCGTTATACTTCTTTTGTGAGTCCAACAGCTCTTTTTGCAATTTATAGTTTATGAAAACGGCACCCGCGTGTATTGTTTCGGTAACTCCCTGATTGTTGTTCATCTTCTCCAACATTTCATCCAACGATTGGTCTGTTCTAAAAATGCCCATAGTATTTGTATTTTGCTCAAAATTGATAAGCCAATAGAAAAGATTCTACCACTTTCTATCAAAAGATCAAAGCGTAGAGCCGTCCTTTTCCGAACGGAGTTTCAGACGGACAAGGTAAAACGGGAACGGCTCAACGGGAAGTCCCGTTGAGCCGTTTCGCAAGTCGGCACTGTAAGATACTCTGAAGCAGTCAATGATTTCAGGTCAATTTCTGGATTGCTTCGCCTGTTGCACGGCTCGCAATGACGGAGAACGTGCGTGTGGCGCACAATGACGCACGTGTCCACATAATGCAAAGTGTGATACGTTATTCGTTATTCAGTTCTTCGGCTTCCGGTTGTTCCGGAAAGAGTTCCTTTTGCATCTTCGCAATCATCGCGGCTTTCGGTCCTCCGGCGAAACCAGTTCCGGCGGGAATAAGGCGGCCGATAATGACGTTTTCCATAAGACCTTGAAGCGTGTCCTTGCTTCCGCGAACGGCGGAATTAATCAGCACCCGAGTCGTGTGTTGGAAGGAAGCGGCCGAGAGGAAACTCCGGCGCGAGAGCGAAACTTCGGAAATACCCATAACAAGCTGTTCCACTTTTGCTTCTTCGCCTCCGCGTTCCTTGGCGGCTTCGTTTTCGCGGGAAATGGTGAGCGGGTCAACGACATCGCCGACGGAAAGCGCCGTGCCTCCCTGGTCCTTCACCTTGCGGCGGAAGAACATCTGGCGGACGATGGTTTCAATGTGTTTGCGCGCCACCGTTTCTCCTTGCAGTTCGTAGGGTTTCGTGACTTCGCTTATGATATAGTCCTGCGCGCGCTCGCGCCCTCCATATTTGAAGAGTTCGTCAATATCGGCGGCGCCGTCGGTAAGGAGGTCTCCCTTCTTCACCCTGTCGCCCACTTTCACAAGCGGAATGCGGTTATAGCTCGTCACGTATTCGGACTCGCTCTTCTTCTTGGTTGTCTTTGCCTTATCGGCAATATCCGGAAGTACGGTGATAACTTTTTCTTTACCGAGGTCTTTAATTTCGGTAATCACGCCGTCAACACGGGCGACAACTGCCGGATTCTTCGGCGCTCGCTTCTCAAAGAGTTCTTCAACGCGTGGGAGACCCTGCGTGATGTCACCGCCGAGCGTGGAAACGCCTCCGGTATGGAATGTACGCATCGTCAGCTGGGTTCCGGGTTCGCCGATAGCCTGCGCGGCGACCGTTCCGACGGCTTCGCCGAGCCCCACGACCTCGTGCTTACCGAGGTCAAGTCCGTAGCATTTCTGGCAGATACCCGACACACTCTTACAGGAGAGCGGTGAGCGGACAATGATTTCTCCCCCACCCGTTTCCTGAATTTTCAGCGCGTCAAGCTTGTAGAGCAAGTCGCCTTTCTTGTAGAGCGCGTTCCCCTCCCTATCGGTCACATCCGCCGCGAGGAACCTCCCTCGGATATTCTTCCAAAGGTTCGCGTCAATGCCGGTCGCTGAATTCCTGCGAATCTTGATGCCCTCCTTTGTTCCGCAATCTTCCTCAGTCACCATGACGTCCTGCGCGACCACAAAGAGCTTCCTCGTGAGATACCCCGCCTTCGCGGTGTTGAGCGCGGTGTCGGTTAAGCCCTTCCTCGACCCGTGCGTCGTAATGAAGTATTCAATCGGCGTGAGACCTTCTTTCATACAGGAAAGAATCGGGAATTCAATCGTCTCGCCTGCGGTGTTTTGAATGAGGCCTTTCATACCGGCCATCTGCGTGATTTGCGAGAACGAACCTCTCGCACCGGAGTAGACCATATCAAACACGGAGCCGTTTTTATCCAGCGATTCAGGAATGAGTTTTTCCACCTCGCTTTTCGCGGCATGCCAGATTTCAATATTCTTCCGAAAGCGTTCGTCTTCGGAGAGAAGTCCGTCGCGCCACTCGCCGTAGGCGGCTTCCGACTTCGCTTTGGCGCGGTCAATAACTTCTGCTTTTCCCGGCGGTACCTTCACGTCGTCAATACCCCACGTAATACCGGAGTACGTCGCGTACTTGAATCCAAACGCTTTAATCCGGTCCATAATGGACGGGATTTCGGCAATACCGTAACGGTTGATGAGGTCATCCACGAGCGCGGCCATTGACTTGCGCTCCATTTCTTTGTTGATGAACGCGTAATCATTCGGAAGTACCGAATTGAAGAGAAGCCGTCCGACGGTCGTCTCAAACACCTTACCGTCAAACACTTTGTACTTTTCCTGTTCGGTCGCGAGCACTTTGATTTTCGCGCGGAAATCCACCGCGCCGAAATCCCACGCGGTAATCGCGTTGTTGGGGCGAGCGAACATCTTACCCTCGCCTTTCGCTCCGGGAAATACTTTTGTCATCCACCAGCATCCGAGCACGATGTCCAACATTTTGCCGGAAACAATCGGGTCTCCCGAGCCGGGTTTCAAGATGTTCTTGTGAGCGGCCATAATTTCGCTCGCTTCAAGCTGGGCTTCCTCGGAGAGCGGGACGTGCACGGCCATCTGGTCGCCGTCGAAGTCGGCGTTGAACGCCGTACAGACAAGCGGGTGGACTTGAATGGCGTGGCCTTCAATGAGTACTGGCTGGAACGCCTGAATACCGAGGCGGTGCAGAGTAGGAGCGCGGTTAAGAAGTACGTATTTGTTTTTGATGACGTCTTCCAAAATCGCCCAGACTTCCGGCACGCCTTCTTCAATGAGGC
>JBBUCR010000170.1:0-2259 GCA_038057695.1 Patescibacteria group bacterium
TCTGGATTGCTTCGCGGAGCCTGTACAGAGCGACAGCGAAGTGCTCGCAATGACAATTGCGAGTTTCGTAATTCACCGTATGCTGATTGCTTTATGAGTCGCCGCCCGAAAAAAGCCATAGAGAAAGGAATGATGCTCCGCGTGTTGCACATACTGTGGCAACACGCGTCACGCTACCCGTGGACGCTTATCGGCGTCGTCGTAAGCGTCGTCGCGCTTATCGGTTCCCAGACGCTTGCTCCGCTTTTCTACAAACGGCTGATTGATACCGCCGTGGCCGCCTCCGGTCCATCGCCGGAGGTCCTGCACACACTTCTCGTTATTCTCGCAAGTATTGCCGCCATAAAGAGTATGGCGTGGATTTCGCGCAGGGTCCGCGGCGCGCTTATGGTCCGTTTTGAATCGCGCGTGATGTCCGACCTTGCCATGATGACCTTTGACCGGCTGATGCGGCATTCGTACCGTTTCTTTACCGATAACTTCGCGGGAACGCTGGTGCGGCGAGTGAATAAATTCGTCGCCGCGTTTGAGACCATTGCCGACCAAATACTCTTTCAGCTTCTTCCGAGCGTGCTTATCATCGCGGGAAGCCTTTCTGTGCTGTCACAGCGGGATATTCTCCTCGGTATCACGCTCTCTATCGGCATCGTTTTTTTCTTCGGATTCAATATCGTCGCGGGGCTCTGGAAACAAAAATATGAAGTTATCCGCAACGAACGGGATTCCGAAGCGACTGGCAGGCTCGCGGACGCGATAGGGAACTCCACAACCATTAAACTGTTCAGCGGACATTCGTTTGAGGCCGCGCTGTTCGGAAAAATAAACGACCTGCTTCGCAAGTCCCGTGTCGTCGCGTGGGGGCTCCATGAACTTATCGGAGGAGTACAGGGCTTCATTATGTTTTCCACCGAAATCAGCATGCTCGCCGTCGGCATTATTCTCTGGCAGAAAGGAATTCTCACGGTCGGTGATTTCGTCTTGATACAGCTGTATCTCACGTCCATATTCAGCCGGATTGATGAATTTGAGAGGGTGCTGAAGCGGCTGTTTGAATCATTCGCGGACGCAGGCGAGATGGTTGAGATTCTGGATACTCCGCTTGAGATTAACGACGCGCCGAACGCGAAGGAACTTATCGTTTTGCGCGGGGAAATCTCATTTGACTGCGTTACGTTCGCGTTCCACGAGACGAGGACCGTGCTTAAGGATTTTTCGCTCACTATTGCTCCGCGCGAGAAGGTCGCGCTTGTTGGCTCAAGCGGAGCGGGGAAGACCACCATCACGAGACTCCTTTTGCGATTCCACGATATTGACGGCGGAATAATTTCCATTGACGGGCAGGATATTTCAAAGGCCTCGCAGGAAAGTTTATGGAATGCCGTCGCGCTCGTCCCCCAAGAGCCCGTGCTCTTCCATCGGACGCTTCGGGAAAATATTTTATATGGCAGACGCGACGCCTCCGAGCAGAAAGTCATAGAAGCGGCAAAACGCGCGCATTGCCACGAATTTATTTCCGACCTTCCCAAAGGCTACGAAACGTACGTGGGCGAACGCGGGGTGAAGCTCTCGGGAGGCGAACGCCAACGGGTCGCCATCGCGCGCGCCATTTTGAAAAACGCGCCGATTCTCGTGCTTGACGAAGCGACCTCAAGTTTGGATTCGGAATCCGAAGCGCTCATACAAGACGCGCTTCACGAACTGATGCGCGAAAAAACGGTTATCGCCATCGCGCACCGCCTATCCACCATTAGGGAAATGGACCGGATTATCGTCATTGACGGCGGAGCAATCGTCGCCGAAGGCACGCATGAGAGCTTGCTCCGGCAAGGAGGCATCTACCAGAAGCTCTTGGAGATTCAGGCGGGGAATTTTATGGCGTAAGGGAATGCGCTCCGTTGGAACCATGACTCCGGTGAAATACAAATTCAAGATATATTGCAGATATCGTGAGTATGACGTAGTATGAAGGCACTTTTACCAACGTTAGATAATGATTTCACGAGGTGGCGATTGTTATAGTCGCTCCGCTCCTTGAACATCAGTCATGAACAAAAAAGAAAAACACGCGCGAAAAAAGCAACGGAAAAAGCACGGTAAGAAGATTCAAGTACGTCATCGCTAAAGTTAAAACGCTCAGGCACTTGCCGGAGCGTTTTGCGTGCTCTTGCGTGGTATACCCCGAATTACGAAATTCGCACACAGCCGTCATTGCGAGCCCGCCTTTAGCCGCGAGCGGAGCGTGGCGGGAAGCAATCCAGG
>JBBUCR010000171.1:0-3145 GCA_038057695.1 Patescibacteria group bacterium
CCCTCCTCTCACGGCTTTGTGAAGCCGTCATTGCGAGGAATGAAGCGAAGCGAAACGACGAAGCAACCCAGAAAGTGCGGCTCCATCACTGGATTGCTTCGCTCTGCTCGCAATGACGGGTGTGGAGAGTTACGTTGACAGAGCTTGACAGGAATTGTGAATATGTTAAAAATAGTGCTCAAGACTCATACCACAGCTTGCCCATCAAACCTTACCATAAGATTCCTCCCGTCGAACGGGAATCAAAATCACTATGAACAAAGCACCAGTGCAAGCGTCACCTATACTTACATTTAAGCCCAAGCAGGTTGTTAAGCATCTGCTCGGTGTCCTGCCGGAAAGAGCTCGGGACGTTGTCCTTTCCCGCTATGGTCTTGGCGACTCTCCCAAGAAGATGACTTTGGAGGCGATAGGGAAGAAGTACGGGGTTACGAGGGAACGCGTTCGCCAAATAGAGAACTACGCGCTTATGAGTATCCGCAAGTCGGCTGGCTATCAGAAGGAAAAGCCGGTGTTTGCCGAACTGGAAAGCGTTATCCATAACCTTGGGGGAATCATCGTTGAAGACGAACTTTTGTCGCATATCTCATCCGATAAGGGCACGCAACATCACATCCATTTCTTGCTCGTGGTCGGTGAATCGTTCAAGAGAGAAAAAGAGGATGAGCACTTTAAGCATCGCTGGTATATAGATGAAGCTCTCGCGGGCAAGGTGCATGAGGCGCTCCGAAAGCTCTACAAAAATCTGAATGATAACGACCTTATCTCCGAATTGGATATCATCGCCCAATTTTTGACGCATGTAGAAGATGTCGCGGATCATTTGAAAAATGAAGGTTTTGTTCGCCGCTGGCTCAATCTTTCCAAAATGATCGCCAAGAACCCGCTCGGCGAATGGGGCCTTCAAACATCTCCCAATATCCGAGCGAAGGGTATGCGCGATTACGCGTTTCTGGTTCTTCGGAAGCACGGTTCACCCATTCACTTCCGCGAGGTGGCCAAGTCAATAGAAAAGCTGTTTGAACGCAAGGCGCATGTAGCGACGACACACAACGAACTTATTAAAGACCCTCGTTTTATTCTTGTCGGGCGGGGATTGTACGCTCTTGCCGAATGGGGATATATGTCAGGTGTTGTGAAGGATGTCATCAGAAAGGTGTTGGAAAAGAACGGCCCGCTCACAAAGGAAGAAATTGTCAATAAGGTGCTGAAGGAGCGGTATGTCAAGGAAAACACGATTTTGGTCAATTTACAGAATCCGAAATTATTTAAGAAGGACAGGAACGGGCGCTACTCAAACGCGGAATAACGACAAAAAACTCCCAAAAGGAGTTTTTTGTTTGACCGAAGCTTGGTATACTTAGAGTACCTCACAAGCGAAGCGGTAGCGGCCCCCCCTTTCCCTTTTTGCTCGGGTAAATGGCCGCGCTTCTCGCGCATCAACTATGTCTGCACACAAGCACGGACCTATTCAGAAAATAAAACACTATGTACTGGAACTCGTGGAAATCGCGGCCGAGCTTGCCGCGGAGATGTTTGCCATGCCGCACGACCATGGACGAGGAACATGGCTCCTCCTTATCGGCTCTCTCCTTTCAACCGTCTTGATTGGAATGTTTGTCTTTGTCAGACAACTTCCGCTCCCCTTAGGTTCGCTTTTGGAGCAGGTCTATGGCTATGTCTACCTCTGGTACCCTCTCTGGCTCCCGATTTTGCTTTTGAAAATTTTTCTGGAGATATGGCTTAAGTATATTCGCCTCGGCTATATGAGGAAAGCGGGAGAAGTGCTTCTGGAAATTCGCATACCGAAGATTATAGAGAAAACACCAAAAGCTATGGAGTTATTCTTTATGGCAATGTATGAGACCTGAAGCGTCGACCTTGTGGAAACATATTGGGACGGGAAGGTGCGCCCGTGGTTTTCGTATGAAATCGTTTCCTTTGGCGGCGAAATACACTTCTATGTGTGGACATGGAAGAGGTACCGGAACTCGTTTGAAGCGCAACTCTACGCGCAATACCCGACGGTAGAGATCGTTGAGGTAGAGGATTATACGAAAAGAAAAATGTACGACCCGCCGAATAATTTTATGTGGGGGACGCATTTCATTCTACAGAAGCCCGACCCATATCCGATTATGACCTACATCGACTATGGATTGGACAAAGAAACCGAAGAGGAATATAAAGTTGACCCGCTGACAACGCTTGTTGAGTATCTTGGAGCAATGAAGAAGGGCGAGCAGGTCTGGATCCAGATTTTAGCGCAGGCATACAAAATTCGGGGGATAAAAGAGGGCCAGCTCTTTAAAGACAAAGATTGGGTCAAAGAGGCGAAGGCCGAGATAAACAAAATTATGAAGCGTGACCCGAGCACGAAAAGCACGAGGCAGTTTACCGAGGTTGGCTACCCGATCGTTCCCACGCTCACGGAATGGGAAAAAAAGCAGGTGGAAGGCATTGAGCGCAGTATTGATAAACGGGCCTTTTTATGTTCAATACGAATGTGCTACCATGCCGAAAAGGAGGCGTTCCATTTAATTTCCGCGAGCATTTCGGGCCTTCTTGGGACGTTCAGAAAGCCCTTTAACTCAAATCTGCTCAATGGCTTCAAGCTCGACGCTCACTCGTGGACCGATTTACAGGATGCCACCAAAGATTTTCTCTTCCTTTTTGGCCTGAAGGAGAGGATGATGAAAATCTACATTACAAAGTACGCGAAGTCTTTTATTGACGCGTATCGTAGACGTTCATTCTTTTACGCTCCATTTCGAAATTGGAAGTCGCGGCCCTTCATTTTGACGACGGAAGAGCTCGCGACCATTTTCCACATTCCCGGCCAAGTTCTTACGACGCCGACCTTTGAACGCATTCCGTCCAAGAAGGTGGAGCCTCCCGCGAACCTTCCCGTATAATCCATGGAACTCGCCGACCCAAGCTCCATGCCTCCATCATTATTTTTCGACCGCTTTAGAAAACGGCGATGTTTTACTTGGAAACTTTCGGGCATTGTCGCGTTTTTGTTTTGCTTGTTCTCGCTTACGCTTGCGTATGAATGGAGCGCTCCTCGAGATTTCCCCATCGGCGCCTCTTTTACCGTGAAGCAGGGGATGGCCGTCGGCGAAGCCGCGCTCCTGCTGGGGGA
>JBBUCR010000172.1:0-2547 GCA_038057695.1 Patescibacteria group bacterium
TGACGGAATCGGGAGTTTCGTAATTCATAGTTTTCCAGTTGCCACGAACTACTTTCTGCTGATTAATTTCCTCATATATCTCCAGCCGGCCCGCGCGGGTCGTCCGAGATAACCAAAACTTTCGTACCCGCCCTTCAGCAGCATCTTGGCGACTTGCCCGCTCCGGCGAGAAAGCGCTTTCAGTTTCCCTTTCCGTGCCGAGAGTTCTCCGGCAATTTCGTCCCGCATATCGTCAATGGCACTCTGCAGGTCGGGACGGTCGGAAACCGAGCGAAACACCTCTTTGCCGCGGTGAATGGTTATTTCCGCGAAGAAGAGATCGCCATTCTGGTGCCGGTTTGTTGAACGGCCAAGTTCAACATCCAGGATAACCGCGGGGTCTTCAAGAGAAATAAGCTTATCCAAACTCCGGAGACGCTTCTCCAAATAGTCCTTGATGGCGCCGGTGAGGGTTATATTCGTCGCTTTGAGGTTGAGTCTCATATATGTATGATGCGAAACAACTAATGAGTACTAATGCTACGAAAACATACTAATACCGTGTTTGTGACATTCGCATTTTTTCGTAGCATTCGCATCCATTCGTAGATTAGTATCAGTCAATGGAGATAATTTTATGCGGTGCGTGGTGCCCGCTCACGATACGAAGCCGTTTACCGGAACCGAATTTCGCACGAAGTAGCAGAAGCATCCGGCGATTCGCCGCTCCGTGCTCCGCTTTCTCACGGACGCTCACGTACAGAATTTCACCTTTTTCCGAAACAGCCTCCTCTTTGCTTTCGGGAATGACCTGTACCTTTATATACACGGCGTATGAACTATTTATTTCACTCTTTTAAAACGAAGTGCGGCAGATAAATGTGACTGGACGGTATGCGAACGTTACCGATTACTCCGTAAATGACTGAACGTCTCCATTTTCGTTATTTCGGGAACCTGTAAACATACTCTTAAACGTTCCGGTAACGGCCGAAGTTACATCATGCAATATTTTTTCCACCACTTTTCCGAGTTTCCGGAGACTTCCCCATGAGAGACGTCCTCCGCCATGAATGTAGGATTGCGCAAGCTCTTTCGCGACATCCTCCCGTACCCGATGCCCATCTTTATCATGGAAAAAGCGGCCGTCTTTTGTCTTTCCCGTCTTCGCGACATGCTCTCGCTCCGACTCCGAGAGGTCCGCAAGCTCGTCAAAGACGGGTTCGTGCTTATCCGCGAACTCAAGATGCTTCTTGTCCTCAAGCAGTTGCTCGCGTGCCGCTTTAAGCTCTTGTAGCGTCTCTCCGGGTTCGTGCGGAGCGTTAAGCCCGGCCCGTGCCGCCGCGAGCGCGGTTTCTTTTTCTTCTTCCCTCTTGATGCGTTTATCAAGTTCTCCGATACCTGTGTTCAAATCCTGCAGCTCCTCCGGCACCCGTACCTCCGCATTTTCGTCGCGCGGAGTTTCAACCTCTGCCAAAAAAGAACGCGCGTCACGCAACTGGTCTTCAGGGTCGGGAGCGAACGGACCAGTGGCTATCCGACGGGAAGGTAGTTCCTCCGCCGCGTCATTTTCAGTATCATCCGCCGCTTGTGCGGGATGCTCAATACTCATACGTTTATAGTACCATTTTTGTGTGCTTTTGTAAATAAGTTGCCGCGTAACTCTCCACACCTCTCCTCTCACGGCTTTGTGAAGCCGTCATTGCGAGGAATGAAGCGAAGCGAAATGACGAAGCAACCCAGAAAGTGCGGCTCCATCACTGGATTGCTTCGCGGAGCCTGTGCAGAGCGACAGCGAAGTGCTCGCAATGACAGGTGTGGAGAGTTACGTTGCCGCCTATTCTGTCCCCCGCTCCTGTTCGCGCCTCTCTACCTCGTATTCATTCAACCCGAAATGATGGGCGATTTCGTGCCAGACAGTGTCAATGACGTGCTTCTTAACTTCCCTCTTGAACATCTCCTTCTGTTTAGCATTAGTGTGCGGTCGCATACGAATGCCCAACTGCTCCTTTACGAAAAGAGTAGCCTCCATTTCAATCGGTTTTTTAAAAATCGTAATGCGGTCGGGGAGGACCATTCCACCATACCCTTCCCCGCGAGCGGGATGAGGAATACCTTCATACAGGCCGAAAAGCGTTTCACCGGAATGAAGTTTGTTTTCCTTTCGTTGCGCTTCGGTTGGTTCCTCGTCAGCGAGAAACTCGACGTTTACGATACGCGAACGGAACTTGTCCGGTATCGCTTCCACTCCTTCCCGTATGAACGCTTCAAATTCTTTCAAACTAACTTTAAACATACGATTACTATACCACCCCAAATTACGAAATGCAGAATTCTGTCCCGTCATTGCGAGCAACGCGAAGCAATCCAGATTTTTTCGGGGGTTCCTGGATTGCTTCGCTCTCTACGGAGCTCGCAATGACGGCTGTGTGCGAATTTCGTAATTCGGGGTATGATATGATTCGTATTACCGAAACAAATCAAAAAACTTGGAAACAAACGACGGTTCCGTAACCGATTCCACGGCGGCCGCTTTTTCTTCGCCCACCAAGACTACCATCTGCTCCC
>JBBUCR010000173.1:0-2444 GCA_038057695.1 Patescibacteria group bacterium
GTTTTGCTCTCGTGGTTGGCTTTTCTCACTACGCTCGCACTGATTGTGGTGTCTGTGGCAGTGAAAAAGGAAGAGTCTCTTTTCTTGATGGAAGCAGTGACGGTAGAAGATCTTTTCCTGAGATGGGTAGGACTTGGGTGTATGGCAATGTTGTCTCTCGCGTTGGCTGTTCACTACACTAGGGTCATGTTGGAGAAAGAACATATCCGTGTGGACACTTATGAATGCACTGAAAGCGAGCTTGTTAACAGTATTCTATTGTTACCCTGGAGCACGGGGCTTCATGCAGATATTTGCAGGTCGTTGTTGGAGAATTTGGTGAATCGGATGATTCATAACCCGAATGGTTTTGGAATAATAGATAAAGTTAAAATCTTGGTTTCCAAAGCTGGAGACGCGTTCACTTCGCCTCAAGTCGATGTTATTCTTAGCGGGATTAGCGTGGAGTTGCTAACTCGCGAACAAATTACGGAGTTCTTGAGGAGACGCACCGCTTTCCGGCGAGCAGAAAAGTGGCCGGAATTTCAGACACAGTTACTTCAGACATTACTCCGACACGATTTGGAAGAATGGAACAAAGAATGGCAGTTGACTGCCGAAGACCTTGAACTTTTGGAGACCATTCTTAATGGGGGATCTCTTTCCGAGGCGGAACAAAACTTTATCAAGTTGCGTCTGGAAATTGGCGTGAGGCCGGAATCAGCGAAAGGACCTTTTACAGCGGCTCCGCCACCAGTGCCGACCTCTGTTTGTGTTTGTTAGGCGATGGGTGTCAGAGAACTGTCTCGCGCGTTACGGATTTCCGTGACGCGCTTTTGTGTTTCTACAATTTTGTTGTATGATTTCGTGATGCAATCGTACGACCACAAGCGAATAGAAAAAAAGTGGCAGAGGGTATGGAAGCAAGCTGGTTTGTATAGAACGAGCGAACCTTCTTTTCGTCTGCGTCAGTCCGCGTCAAGTCAGCGTTTGTCAGCGACGAAGCAGAAATGCTTCGTACTGGATATGTTCCCCTATCCGTCCGGTGACGGGCTTCACGTGGGGCATCCTAAAGGATATATCGCGACCGATGTGTATGCCCGCCATAAGCGGATGCTCGGCTACGACGTCCTGCACCCGATGGGCTGGGACGCCTTCGGGCTTCCTGCGGAAAACTACGCTCTTAAAAACGAGGTGCACCCGTCCATCGCGGTAAAGAAGAATATCAAGCGCTTCAAATCACAGCTTCAGCGCATCGGGTTTACTTACGACTGGGAGCGAGAAATAAACACGACAGACCCACGCTACTACAAGTGGACGCAATGGATTTTCCTGCAAATGTACAAAGCCGGACTCGCGTTCCAGTCGCGTGAACCGATTCATTGGTGTCCGTCTTGTAAGACAGGCCTCGCCAACGAAGATGTGGAGGATGGCAAGTGCGAACGATGCGGTTCGGTGGTTCTTCAAAAAGCGATTCCGCAATGGGTGCTTCGTATTACCAAATACGCCGACCGTCTTTTGTCAGGCTTGGAGACGCTTGATTGGCCGGAATATATCAAAGAAAGCCAGAGGAATTGGATAGGCAGGAGCGAGGGAGCGGAGATTGAATTTGGAATTACGAATAACGAATTAAGAATTAAAGTCTTTACGACAAGACCAGATACATTGTTTGGAGCGACGTATTTGGTGTTGGCGCCGGAACATCCCGCGTTGAAGAATATAGAATCTAGAATATTGAATATAGAAGAAGTAAAGAAATACCAAAACGAGGCAAAAAGCAAAACCGAGATTGAACGGACGGCGGAAGGGAGGGAAAAGACAGGAGTTGAGCTAAAGGGAATAAAAGCAACCAATCCCGCAAGTAAAGAGGAGATCCCGGTTTGGATTGCAGATTACGTGCTTGCCGACTACGGAACCGGAGCGATTATGGCCGTACCCGCACATGATGAGCGAGATTTTCAGTTTGCGTCAAGATTTGAGCTCCCTATTAAATCAGTCAATAATGGACGGGGAATTCATGTTTTTGGAGATACAAAAGAGCAGGCTCGGATAATCGAACTGACAGATGATGCTTATATAAAAAAAGGACTGGTCGGCTCCTATTCCGCTACAAAGGGTGAGAAGTTCTGGACGCATGCGTTTATCTTTAAAGACAGCAGTATTGAAGCCGAGTTCTTGAAACTAATAGCGAGAATGGAATTTAAATTTTCTGCCGGGCCATTCATAGCGAAGGTTCCAGATTTGAAAGCCGAAAACTCCGGTATGTTTAATGGCCTAAGCACAAAAGAGGCTCAAGCCAAGATAACTGAATTTGTCGGTGGCAAACTGGTTGTAAAATACAAACTCCGCGATTGGATATTTTCGCGCCAGCGCTACTGGGGCGAACCGATTCCGCTGATTCACTGCGGAGTATGCGGCGTCGTTCCCGTTCCCGAAAAAGATTTGCCGGTGAGACTCCCGAACGT
>JBBUCR010000174.1:0-8495 GCA_038057695.1 Patescibacteria group bacterium
CGCGAAGCGCGTCATCATGCTCGGGAATTCCGGACGGATTGTCTTTATTGAGAAAAAGTGTCCCCGTCGTTGTGGTAGGCATCGCAAACGAAAGGGTCGTTTCAAACGGTACGAACTCGTCTGTCATCCACGAAACTTTAGCCTGCGCGACACCTTGAGCAAGTTCTGCGCCATTCCCGTCTATAAGTTTTACCGGAAAACTTCCCTCAAAAAACCAGCTCCCGCGGGCCATTCCTTTTATGGCAAGCGGGCTCGTGATGACCGTATTCGGCCTCGGCTCCGAAATGCGAATGAGATTGTCTTTTTCCAATTCATTACCGATATCTTCTTTAAACATTTTACCGTCCGGAGTTCTGCACTGGCGCGGGTAACTTTCCATTACGGGATTTCCCGAGGCGGCACACTCGGTAAAATCCGCGATTTCCGGCGCGGGAGTACCGAAGAAATACGACACTCCCGCTATCGCCAGCAAAATAACGCCAAACACGATTTGCTTTATTGCCTTTTTTCTCCGATCCGTCATAGCGTTAGTATAGCAATGGCATTATACTTTCTCAATAAAAAGACGAATGAGCCCGCTACCCCTTGAGTGCAAACGAGGGGAATACGTCTTGTCTTCTTTTTCGAAGACTTAAAGGCGGGGCCAGCAGTGTCCCAGACCTGAACAATCCTAGGACCGAGAAAAATGCGTGGCATTTCCTGCGGTTGCAAGAAATTGGTCCGAGCCGTTGCGTCAGGCGTAGAAGGGGCGACATTGGGGTTACGCATTCCAGAGAATTCTTCTGCAAATCGGCGGCCACATCTCACGGTGGCCGCTGCTTTTTTCTCGTCTTTCCCCCCACAGTCCGACCACTCGTCATAGGCTAATTCGCACGAATGAGTCTATAAGAAATTACGCCAACTTTTCAACACGTACCCCAACCAAGCGGATTTTTTTCTTATGCGGATTTTCCTGCCGGTCGAGAAACGGGAAAAACATCCGGGTAACGTGCCCCCACACCAACTTTTCTAAAGTTGGCGTGGGGGCGTGTCGGCCGGATGTTGGGACAATGGAAATGGGTTCCTTGAATGTATGAGAGCGGGAAACGGTTTCAAAGTCCGCGAACCGGACCGTGAGTACAATCGTCCGAAACGTCTTGAAACCTTCCTTTGCCATATACCCAGTCAGATTTTTTGCCTGCCGTTCCACATACGGAAGCAGGACTTTCATATTCAGCGAATCTTCAGGGAGTGTTTCTTGCTCGCCGATTGATTTCGCCGGAGGCGCTTCCGTGACAACGAGCGAATCATCTTCGCCCCGCAGTTTCCGGTAAAGCTCGCTTCCCCACTTTCCGAGAATTCCTTTCAGTCTTTCCTCGCTCAGTTTTCGTCCATCGGCAATCGTCCGGACGCGAAGCCGCGCCAGTTTTTCTTCCGCTTTCGGACCGACTCCGGGGATTTTCCGCACCGAGAGCGGCTCAAGAAATTTGGCGGCCTGCTCGTCGGTCACGACAGTCAATCCATTGGGTTTTTGAAAATCCGAAGCGATTTTCGCAACAAGCTTGTTCGGTCCGATACCGATTGAACAGGATAGTCTTTCTTTTTTGAGAATATCTTTCTTGATACGCTCCGCGATCCTTTTCGCATTTGGAAACGTACCCGCGAACGATAGGTCAAAGAAACACTCGTCAACGCTCACCTGCTCCAATTTCGGCGCTTCTTTTTCAAACAAATTCTTTTCGGTCTCTTTGAGATACGCGAGCGCGATGCGCATTATCTTTTTGGAAATGTCGCTGTACTTCCTAAAACTGCCGGACACAAACACGACCGGGGGCAATCCTTTTTTCCGGGCCGCTTCCGAAAGTTCCCACGCCTTGCGGATGGGAGTTGCGCTCTTGATGCCATAGGCCCTCGCGGGATAGTTTGCGGTGGAAATAACGCCACGGCCTTTCCCGCCTTGCGGGTCGGCACCCACGGCAATGGGCTGCCCTTTTAAATACGGCCGTTCCCGTTCTTCCACCGAGGCAAAGAAAGCATCCATATCAAGATGTGCAATGATACGCATACAATACGAACTACGAACAATTTACGAAATACGAATAAGCAATGGGATATCTTTTTTCGTATTTCGTTTTGGATTCGTAGTTCATATTGTACTAAAAAACCCCGCTTGCGCGGAGTTTCTTAGTGAGGCCAAGAATTCTATCAGTCTTGTTGCATACTGTATGACATTCCCTCGCGGTACAGTCATCAAATCCTTGACCTCGGTTCAATTATACCCTTTTTTATCGTCTGTCAAAGTGAGTTATCCACAGCCTCTCTTTCACTTATTTGTAGCCGTAATGCCTATCAAACAGGATTTTAGCAAATCCCGACGGCCGTCAGTGTTTGCTAAAAGTAGTTAAATGGAGGAAAAATTGGAATACCCTCTTTTTCAACATCAGCTTTGGAGAACCACCCGGCTTCTATCGTTTTTCCTCCGTCAGTAAAGGTGAATCGGTCTTTTGTGGGCGGATTTTCGAGTTCTCCCTCATACATGAAGATAATCTCATGCGCGGACTTGCCGTGGTACGTGAAGATGTTTTCAAGCACCTGAAGCAGTTTGAGATTTCGGATTTCCGAGCCGACCTCCTCCCGCAATTCACGCCGAATCGCGTCTTCTCCCTTTTCACAAAACTCCACATGTCCGCCGAGCGGCCGGAGGAACGCTTCCTTTTTCACTTCGTCATAGCCTCGGCTAAAGAGGAGTTTTCCATCTCCCCTTCGAAATATGCACATTGCTTTGACGACAATGGAGTTCATAAAATAAATCCTAAATTCTAATATCTAAATCCTAGACAAATCATAAATCCTAAAATTCAAAATCTTAAACGCCTCCCTTTGGTATTTGTGATTTAGCTATTTGAATTTGTTTAGGATTTAGTGTTTAGTATTTACTCTTGTGCTTTAAAATCCAGTGAGCAGGAATTCGTGCAGAATTTTTTTCCTGTATCCGTCGGACCATCATCAAAGACATGACCTACGTGCGCGCCGCAGTTCGTGCATGTGATTTCGGTTCTTTTCATACCTAAGTCCGTATCCTCCTTGAACGAAACCGCTCCCGGAAGCGCATCCGCAAAGCTTGGCCAACCGGTGCCGGAATCAAATTTCGTATCGGACGGAAACAAAGGCCTCCCACACACGACGCAGGCGTATATTCCCTTTTCGTGATGGTCCACAAACTTTCCCGTAAACGGCGCTTCGGTTCCCTTCTCCTGCGTCACGCGGTACTGCTCGGGAGTGAGTTTCTTTTTGAGTTCATCTCTGTTCATCAGTTTTTTGTTTATTGTCTCTAGTCGACAGTCGACTTGCCAAGTAAATATCCGACCTCAGCAAACCACTTCGGGAAGAATCAACTAGAGTCTGACGTTCCCTCTCTACTTCCAATGTAGTGGGAACGGATTCATTTTCCAAAGACTCGACTATTTTTGAGGTCTTAATTTCGCCAACCAAACGAGTAAAGGCTTCGGAAAAAATGGGGTCGGTAAATATACGCTCTCTCTCGGTAGGATGCTTAAGAACATTCTTCACAACCTGCAGAATCTGTTGAAAGTTCTCTAAACATTTCATCTTGTATATAAAAGCATTGAGCTTGTTTGGCTCTTTTTCCGATTTCTGAAGGTTATCCAATGCGAGACCGCAACACATCCTTACCTCTGTTTTTAATGAGCCAGAATTCTGTTTCTCCCTGTGGTTGCTGAAACTCTAAATATCCCTTACCTGTCAAATTGGTAGGGAAAGGTGCATGGGCGTCTTCCATCCGCTTCTCATAAGCATCATCTGAAAGTGGCTCCGGAAACTGTTCACTGTTTGACATATTTTTTAATCCACTTGTCGAATAATCCTTTTATTTCTTCCAAATGCTGTGGTTCAACAAACGTATGCTTCGCGCCTTTAATGATGTGCAACTCCTTCGGTCCGGGAAGCACGTCAAAAAATAGTTTCTGATGTTCAGACGGCGTTCCGTCGTCTAATTCTCCCACAATAAGGAGAACGGGCATAGTGAGCTTTTTGGCGTCGGGAAGGAGGTCGTATTTCAGTCGGTCCGCCATGTGCGACCATTTCAGCCGCTTCATACGACCCGCCACCGTTTCGCTTGGATATTCAAGCCACCCCGTTTGTTCCCATGATGCAAGAGCCGTTTTGTATTTTGGAGTATCGGCACTTAACTTCCCTGAGACAACAGTGGATATCGGCGCGAGTCCAGCAACTTTTTCCGGATACTTTTCCGCAAAGAGCGCCGTACAAATTCCACCCAGACTGTGTCCCGCAAGCCAAAACGGTTCTGTGTACCACGGCTGACCTTTCGCCCACGCTATAACATCTTCCAAATCCTCGTAGTAGTTAGTGGTGGTCGCGTCTTCATACTTACCATCGCTTTCGCCATAGCTATTAGTCGTATCAAAGCGAACCACAGTAAAACCCTTTGCCACAAAGGCGTCGGTAAAAGTCTTAATATGAGGTTGGTCCTTCCATCCTCCAAGTCCGTGCATGACGAAAGCAAGGTGTTCATTCTTCTCCTCGCCCTCCACGATAACCGATAATTTCTGTCCGTTGCGATTAGCAATGAAGACTTTCTTCATAAGAATGCTTCCTTAACCAATTCGCTCACCGATTGCAACTCTTGCTCCGGCGACGGGTCGCGCGAGCCGGGGCGATAGAGAAATTTACGCGGTTCATATTCGGTGATGCCGGTATCGTCTTGCTTTCTCGGCACGACGTGTAAATGGAGATGCAAGACATCCTGTCCGGCGACTTCACCTTCATTCCACGCGCAGTTGAATCCTTCCGCGCCAAAGGCACGTTTCAGCCCTGAAGTAATCCGCTCTCGGAGTGCGAAGAGCGCGATGAGTTCTTCGGCGGTAAGTTCGCTTATCGTGGAAACGCAACGGACCGGACAAAGGAGCATATGCCCGGGTGTGATGGGAATATAGGTCGGAAACGCAAAAACCAATTTATCCTCATAGACAACCCGTTTTTTAATTTCCGGCTTGGTGCAAAAGGCGCAGGTTTTCTTCATAGGTAGAAACACTATAACATTTCCGGTTTTCAGGGGGTATACTAAGAGTATGACGAAACTTCAGATAAAGCGAATCATTTTAAGCCTTATTCTCCTCGGTGTCCTAGGCGAGATTGGATATGTAGTTAAGGCTAAGATACAAAGTTATATTTCCATTAAAGAAGTCGCTCTTAATGAAAAGATAGGGTTGCTCGCGTTACAGGTCGCTTCTTTACAAACGGCCGTCCAGAAACTTTCGGGCGAGAACGTGCAGACCGCGCTTTCGCTGAAGGAATTGCAGAATCGGAAAGAAGCTATCGCTAAATCGCAGGATGAACTTCTTACCGGCGCGGTGGCGAATATAACTCCATCAGTCGTTTCAATTGTTGTTAGTAAAGATGTCCCCAAACTTGAAGTGGAATACATGAATCCGTTCGGCGACGACCCGTTCTTCCGAAATTTCAACTATCAAGTTCCCGTATACCGGCAAAAAGGCACGGTGAATCAAAAAGTCGGAGCGGGCACGGGCTTTATCGTTTCTCCGGACGGCTACATTCTCACCAACCGGCATGTCGTGTCGGACCAGAGCGCCACCTATACCGCGCTCCTCGCCGACGGCACCCAGAAAAACGGGCGTGTCGTCTTTCGCGACAGCGAACGCGACCTCGCGATAGTCAAAATTGAAGGCGGCCCGCCTAGACTCGGCGAGGCTGGTCCGTTTAAATCAGCGTCACTTGGAAATTCCGGAAGTTTGAAGCTTGGGCAAACGGTGGTCGCGGTCGGAAACGCGCTCGGCGAATATAACAATTCCGTTTCGGTCGGCATCATATCGGGACTCAATCGCACGATTGAGGCGGGTTCGGGCCAGAGCCGCGAAACCCTCTCGGGAGTGATTCAGACCGATGCCGCGATTAATCCCGGAAATTCCGGCGGCCCGCTCATCACAACCACGGGAGAGGTTATCGGCGTGAATGTCGCCACCGTCATCGGCTCAAGCAACATCAGTTTCTCCATCCCCATCAATACGGCTAAGGGCTTGATACGTAATTATATTCACTAGCGTTTGAGGTGTCAGGAAACACAGCAGAAAATTCAGACACGGCGTCAACAGCTTCCCGTTAATCCAACTGCAGGCACTCCTGCTCCGGTTCCCACGATTGCCCCCGCGGTCGCTCCTGTCACGCAGTAACGCGGACAATCGCTGACTTCACGCAGACCAGACGCAGAAACAAACCTCTGCTCTCGCTTGAAAGAGGGGGTTTGCGTTTGGGCATAAAAAAGGCTAAAGTAACCCACGAACACAACATTAAACTTTTTACTTTCTTATTCGTAGCAATTCGTGTATTAGTATAATTCGTATTTTCGTATGTTAACGTACGACATCAAAGACAGAAAACTCGCCTCCAAAGGCAAATCCCGCATTGAATGGGCGGCGAAGGATATGCCTGTACTCGCCGGACTCTCCAAGGAGTTTACAAAAACAAAACCGTTTAAGGGTGTCCGCATAGGCGCATGTCTCCATGTAACAACCGAAACCGCGAACCTGATGCTCGCGCTGAAGGCCGGAGGAGCGACACTTCGTCTCTGCGCTTCCAATCCTCTTTCAACCCAGGACGATGTCGCTTCCGCACTCGCGCTTGAGTATGGAATTGAAACATTCGCTATCAAAGGCGAAGACAACAAAACCTATTTCAAACACTTAAACGCGGTGCTTGACTTGAAGCCCCACCTTACGATGGACGACGGGGCGGACCTTGTGTCCGAAATTCACAAGAACCGCACCGACTTACTCAAATTCATTGTCGGCGGAACCGAAGAGACAACGACCGGTGTGATTCGCCTCAAAGCGATGGCGAAAGAAGGCGCGCTCCGCTTCCCTATTCTTGCGGTGAATGAAGCGCAAACCAAACATCTGTTTGATAATCGCTACGGCACCGGCCAGTCAACGATTGACGGTATTATCCGCGCCACGAACAAACTCATCGCCGGTACGACTTTCGTCGTCGCCGGTTACGGCTGGTGCGGGAAAGGACTTGCAAAACGCGCGGAGGGTCTTGGCGCACGCGTCATTGTTACGGAAATCAATCCGGTTCGCGCCCTTGAAGCGATGATGGATGGCTTCCGCGTGATGCCGATGAAAGAAGCAGCCAAACGCGCCGACATCATCTGTACCCTTACCGGCAACCGCGACGTACTGGACACAGTACATTTTGAAGCGATGAAGGACGGCTGTATCATCGCGAACTCCGGACACTTTGATGTGGAAATCAATCTCAAATCTTTGGCGAAACTCGCAAAACACACGGCTTCTCCACGTCCGCTGGTGGATGAATACACTTTTAAAAACGGCCCTAATACTGGAAGACCAGTACGGGCAAGCAAAAAAATCTATGTGCTCGGCGAAGGCCGCCTTGTAAATCTCGCAACCGCTGAAGGCCACCCCGCGTCCGTTATGGATATGAGCTTCGCCAATCAAGCGCTCGGCGCGCAGTTTATTCTGGACAACAAGGGGAAACTGGAAAACAAAGTGTATGTTATCCCCGAATCGGTGGACCGCCGAATCGCGGAAAAGAAACTAAAAGCACTTGATGTAAAAATTGACACGCTCACTCCCGCGCAGGCGAAGTATTTGGAGAGTTGGGAGGAAGGAACCGCCTAAACGAAGACGTTTAGGAATCTCTAAGTTCTAATTCCTAATTTCTAATAAAAACTCAAATGTCAGAGCAATTACCTCAAAATGCCCCAGAACGACCGGAGGAAAGAGTTGACCTACATCAGCTACTCACGTACGAAAATCCAAAACTTGCCCAATACTTGGATGTCATAAAAGGAGAGTTTGCGAAGAAGAGACATCAATACGGACAAGATTTTTCGCATAGCTGGCTTCCTGTATTTTATGACAGGGATAGAAAGGGTACGGAGCGATTTCAGCCCGCTGATTACAAAAAAGTTTTGCCGTATCTTCAAGATAGACTTCAAGAGGGACTGTTGATAGACCTTGGTGGTAACTTGAGTAAAAGTGGCACAATTGTACAACTCGCAAAGAAATGTGGCGCTCGTGTTTACATTAATGTTGATACAGACTACGTGCCAGAGAACGCCCCTGTTGGAGAAAAGTACAATCCATATGTCGGCAAGAAAAGAGAAGAGAAAGAGTATTCTCTTTTGTCTGAAGAAGAAAATAAAAGGATAATGGAGGCAATTGACGTACAAGCCGACATACTTAACTTTATTGCCCGCTTGCCTGACAACTCAGCAAACTTCACACTGAACGGAATAGATAGCCATATTATTGAAACAGGAGCATATTGGGATGCATTGGAGCAGGAAATAACACGAACCGCTAAAATTGGCGGAGTTATTTTTGGTTATGGTTCAGAAATGATGTTTCTGCATCATAACCCAAAGTGGAAATCTGTTGGTGAAGAACTTGAATTTGATGATGGCAGTACCTACATCCAACAAGAAATCTTTGAAC
>JBBUCR010000175.1:0-1237 GCA_038057695.1 Patescibacteria group bacterium
GCCTGCAAGCCGACAAGCGCGAAGAAGTGAAAAAAGTATTCGCGGGAGAAATCGCCGCGGCGGTGGGTCTTAAAGAAGCGCGGACATCCCACACCCTCTGCGATGAAGCTGACCCCATCGTGCTTGAAGCCATTAAGTTCACCGACCCCGTTATCTCGCTCCGCATTGAGCCGAAAACCAAAGCCGACCAGGAGAAAATGGGCTTCGCGCTGAAGCGCCTTGCCGACGAGGACCCGACATTCAAAATCAAATCGGACCAGGAAACGGGAGAGACGGTTATCATGGGCATGGGAGAACTCCAGCTTGAAATCATGGTGGACCGTATGAAGCGCGAGTTCGGCGTGGAAACGAAGGTCGGGGAACCGCAGGTTGCCTACCGCGAAACTATTCAAGGCGAGGCTGAAGCGGAACATAAATACATCCGCCAGACCGGAGGCCGCGGACAATACGGTCATGTCAAAGTGACTGTGCGCCCGATGCAGCCGATTGACCCAGAAGCCAAGGTGAAGAAAAACGTCAGCCGATACAGCCACTTTGAATTCATTGATTCCATCAAAGGCGGCGTTATCCCACAGGAGTTTATTCCGGCCGTTGAGAAAGGTGTGAAAGAGGGACTTGAACGCGGAGTCGTCGCGGGCTTCCAGCTCGTTGCCGTCTCCGTTGAACTCACCTTCGGTTCATATCATGATGTGGACTCGTCGGAAATCGCCTTCAAGATTGCCGGTTCGCAGGCGGTGCAGGACGCGTGTAAACGCGCCCGGCCGGTCATTCTGGAACCGATTATGAAAGTGGAAGTTGTCACGCCGGATACATTTCTCGGCGATGTGACGGGACATCTCGCCAGTAAACGCGGGGAAGTGCAGAACGTATCGGAACGCGGCTTGAACAAAGTGGTGGACGCGAAGGTTCCGCTCGCCGAAATGTTCGGCTATATCACGACGCTCCGCTCTATGTCCGAAGGCCGGGCCTCGTTTACGATGGAATTTGACCACTACGAAGCGGTACCGCCCAATGTCGCTCAAACGATAATTGAATCGCGAAAATAGTTTTGCAAAGACCCATTTTTTCACACCGTCGCCCGACAGGCCGCAGTGGCATACCCTCGCGTCAGCTTTGTTTCAAAGTTGTCGCTGGGGTATACTTATGCCATGCACCAGTTCCCCGCGTATCTCATCAGTTTCTACTTTTTTGTCGCCGCGTTTCCTTTTTTAGCCGTGGCTCTCGACGCGGGTAGTAG
>JBBUCR010000176.1:0-5573 GCA_038057695.1 Patescibacteria group bacterium
CTGTCTTATGCCGTCCGAAATCACCGGCAACTCAATCCGCATATGGCGGAAGGATGTTCCTGTGTAAGAAACCCGCGGCGGAGCGGGAGATGTGTAGCATAAGACAGGCAGTTTCTTTATCATGGTAAATCGTCATCCACACACTTCTTGAAATATGCGTGGCCGACTTCACAACCTGACCGATTGTAGCAAAACAAAATCCCCATTCGCAACCGACGCGAATGGGGACAAGTGAACAAGAGAGCCGAGTTTAAAGGTAAACTGCTGCACGAGACGCCCAGCACGGACCCGCATACTGCACGTCGTACCGGTTGACGCTCACCCTGTCGCGCCAGTACACGTACACCGCAAAGCCGTCGGAATCAAGCGAGGAGGTTATTGTCGCGGTCTGCGGGTCAAGAGGCTCGCCCGTCTTTCTGAAGTTGCAGTCTTCAAAGAAAAGTACCTCAACTCCCCGCATAGCATCCTCGGTATGGGCAATCTTTACCAGTTGCCCGTCATCCCGATTCTGCTCGAACGAACGACTGCGCAACTCCTCGTCCGCATCGCGACTCCCTTTGTGTAGGAGCGCGTACATGCCGCGGTGTCGCCGGTCGTTAGGGACTTTTTCATTCAAGGCTCCGTCCGCGAACGTCCAGACGTTGAACTTCTTCTCCTCCAGCCACTTGGCGCAAATAGTCTCCGGCCCGGCGATGATACGCGCCGGAGGGAGGATGAGGAGCGGCCTGCAGTATCCGCGCGGCCGCGGGACATACAGTCCGCCAATTTCCGTATCATTACATTTGAATTTCCAACGGTCTTGGAAGTCCTGCAGAAACAGCTCAATCTGTTTTGAATACGCCTTTGCCGCATTCTCAAACGGATTTTGCCGTTCATTGCTTCGCGAGAGTTCGTCAAGAGTCAGTGCTTCCGATTCCAGCAAGCGGAGCTGGTGTCCGAGCAATCTAAACGCCTTTTTTGTTTCGGCGGAAAGAGAGCTACCAGTAGTGGGAGTCGCATTTGCGCTCATGGTATTAGTTTCCTTTCGTGTCTTGTTTATGTGTAAGAACAGTCCGGATTGAGCACAAAAAGCTCGTCCGCTATTCTCAAAATAGAGTACCACCACTCTGCTTATCTGTCAAATTATTCGTTTGGGACGGCCTACTATATACTTCTAAGCATGATTTCCTACGTTTCAGGCACCGTTTCCGAAAAAGAAGCTAAATTCGCGATTATTGACGTTGGTGGCGTGGGCTATCGCGTGTTTGCAACTGACGATACACTCCGCAAACTGAGGGTCAACACTGCAACAAAGCTCCTTACCCACCATGTAGTGCGTGAAGATGCGGAAGACCTTTTCGGCTTTCTTGAAACTGATGACTTAAAACTTTTTGAACTCCTTCTCAGCGTCCCCGGCATCGGGCCGAAAACGGCGCTGAATATCTTGGATGTCGCGACTCCCGAAACGCTTCGCCGTTCCATAACCTCAAATGAAACGGCGTACCTGACGAAAATTTCCGGCATTGGAAAAAAGACTGCGGAAAAAATCGTACTGGAACTCAAAGAGAAACTCGGCGCAGGCGAAGAAGGAGCGACGCTCCGTGAGGAAGTTGACGCGCTTGAAGCCCTCAAGTCCCTCGGCTACTCGCTTGGCGAAGCGCGCGAGGCGCTCAAACATCTGCCGAAAGAAATCATAAGCACCAGCGACCGTGTGAAGCACGCGCTGAAACTATTGGGGAAATAGTGATGATTGACAACGTATATACGACTGCTATACTGTCTGTATTAGCACGATAACTATCTTCTCATGAATTCACTTATTACTGTTCGCATTGACCCGAAGACGAAAAAGCGGCGCAAAAAATCCTTAAGCGACTGGGGCTGGACCTTTCCTCCGCAATAAAAATATTTCTGGAGCAGGTAGTACTCACCGAATCAATTCCGTTCCCAATAGCTACGCACAAGGACTCCGCAAGAAAGACTTCAAAAAGATAGGGCTTCTTTGAGAGCTTGAATAAACTTCTCATTCTCTCCTGCCGTCCGCGATGCGACACGGATGAATTCGCCTGTGAGTCCTACTTTGTCGTAGCAGGTGCGAACATAGATGCCGTGCCTAACGAGCAGTCGCACCATGAGGTCGCTCGCCTTCGTACCGTCCAAAAGCTTGATGAGGAACATATTGGCTTTGCTCGGATATACCTTGATTCCGTTAATACCCGAAAGTTCCCTAAAGAAGGCATCTCTCTCGCGAATCGCTGTAAGCCTTGCCATCTCGTACGATTTTAAAAAATCTTTGCGGCTAAGGAGGCCGAGAAAATACTCTCCGAAACCTGATACATTCCACAAATATCCCCTTTCAAGAAGGGCGGACACCCTCTTTTCGCTCATTACCGCATAGCCGAGCCGTAGCCCCGCGATACCGAAGTCTTTGGAAAGGCTCTTGACAACTATGAGGTTAGAATACTTCTCCACCAGCCGACCAACACTTTCAATCCTACGTGTTGCAAAGTGAATAAAACTTTCGTCTACGATAACGGTTTCAACTTTGCGAAGTGTATAAAGAAGTCTTTGAAGCTCGCTCGCATCCAGATATCCTCCGTCGGGATTGTTCGGGTTGATTATGACAACCGTGTCGGGTTTTTCCTTGATAACCTCCGCGAGTAGTTTATTTAGGTTTAACCTAAATGAGTTCTTTTGGTGGAGTTGGAGTTTCACGACGCGAACCTCTTTCGGAACGAACTCCAGATAGGGAGAAAACGTAGGGACTGGCACCAGTATTTTTGTGGGAGTCAAACTCCTGCGACTTTGTAGGAGTTTGACTCCCACAAGATTCTGCAAAACCGCCTGAATAATTTCGCTTGCTCCGTTACCCACGAAGATATGCTCCGCGGAAATGCCCGCCACCTTCGTCAATTTCTCCGCCAATGCCCGATTTTGCGAGGGGTAGTGCTCTATAAGTGTATGGAGCTTTCCGGCATCTCTAAAATCTTTTTTAAAATACTTCAAAAACAGCTCCGTCGCGTACGGATTGGAGAGGTAACAGAAATCGTGTTGTATAGTGACTCCCGCTTTCTCAAGCATCGCCGGAGACGGCGAATGTGAGCCTGAGATGTTCTTACTATCGGCAAGCTTCTTCGCAATCTGTTTTTCTCGCGGAGTTAACCGAATCGGCATTACAGAAACATAGCATCAAACGAGCACGCAAACAAATTGTGGGATGATACGGCACGGCATTTCACTTTTAACACATTTTTGTCATAATACTGAAACGAACCCGCTATGCATCTACTTCGCAAAATCACTCCTCATTTCCTTATTTCTACTTACCACTACCTGCTCGCTTTTGTAGGAGCGGTTGTTTTCGGTTTTCCATCGCGGAAACTGAACGTTATCGCCGTGACTGGTACCAAGGGCAAAAGCTCGGTGGTGGAACTCATAAGCGCGCTTTTGGAAGAAGCGGGATTCAAAACCGCGCACGCGTCCACCATTCATTTCAAAATCGGTGACAAGGTGGAACGTAACATGCACAAAATGACGATGCCCGGGAGATTCTTCCTTCAGCACTTTCTTCGCCGAGCGGTACGGGCCGGATGTACACACGCCGTGATTGAGATGACGAGCGAAGGAGCACGCCAATTTCGTCACAAGTTTATTTCCCTGGACGCGCTTATCTTCACCAACCTCGCGCCGGAGCATATAGAATCACACGGTTCATACGAAAACTATGTTGCCGCCAAAGTCTCGCTGGCTAAAGCACTGGGGTGCTCGCCCAAGCGCGAAAAGGCGCTCATTGTGAACGGTGACGACAAAGAGGCGGAAAAATTTCTCGCGGTATTCAGCGGAAAGAAGATTGTGTATGGAAAGAAAGACACTACGGGAGAGGCCATTTCTTCGGAGGGTGTGTCATTCAATTGGAATGGCGTACGGATTGAATCGTCGCTCCCCGGTGAATTTAACCTTTACAACATCCTTGCCGCGATAAGTTACGCAAAGGCATCGGGTGTACCGATTGAGAAGATAAAAGCGGGGATTGAGAAAGTGGAAAGTATCAGGGGTAGAGCGGAAGAGATTACGCTCCAGGCCTCTTTGAGGTCTGACCTCAAGTCGGAAAAGAGGTCAGACCTCGGGGGGACCTTCCCGAACTTTAAGATCATCGTTGACTACGCGCATACGCCCGATTCGTTGGAGAAACTCTATCAAACGTATGCGGGGAAATTCAGAATCTGCGTGCTCGGAAATACGGGCGGCGGCCGCGACAGGTGGAAACGCCCTGTCATGGCCGGTATTGCCGAGAAATATTGTGATGAAATTATCCTTACCAATGAAGACCCCTATGACGAAAATCCCGAACAGATTATCCGTGAAATGGCGGCGGGTATAAAAAGTAAACGTCCAACTCTTATTATGGACCGCAGAGAGGCAATTCGTTTCGCCCTCCAAAAAGCGAGTAAGGGTGACGCCGTGCTGATTACCGGCAAAGGCACCGACCCGTATATTATGGGTCCGCATGGCACGAAGCAGGTCTGGGATGATGCGACTGTCGCGAAAGAGGAGTTAAAGAAAATCCTAAACTCTAAAAACTAAATCCCAAACAAATCTTAAATCACAAACTCTAAACGAACTCACTGGCTTATTTAGAATTTAAGATTTGTGCTTTGTTTAGAGTTTAGGATTTCGTATTTAGTATTTCCGCGTTAGCGGCTGTATATTTCATTAAGTTTCGCACGTGTGAGTTCCCCTACTGTCCCTGAAGCGGGCAGACCATATTTTTGTTGAAATCCTTTTACCGCAAGCGTCGTGCACGGCCCGAAGCTACCGGAAAGCGGGCAGTCGCGCTTACTCTCCCCAGCCGGAGGATAGAGCTCTTCAAAAAGGAGCGCCGCCTGAAGCGAGAGAATGCTGGTATGGCTTCCGTCGCCCGAAGCGAACGGGCGTTTCCACTCATGCGGAAGAAGCGTCGTTTGATATCTCTGGAATAATTCCCCGTATTTTCCGAAAAAGCGGTTAAGCCCTTGATACGTCTGGAACGCGAGTTCTTTCAGCATCGCCGCGCGCACGGCCGCGTTCAAGAACCTCTGTTCATAGATATAGCCGTATTCAATAAGCACCCCCGCGGGGTCAAGCGTGTTGTACGCCCCTGTGGCGATAAGCTCTTGGTCGGGAACGATGCCGTTGTCTTCAATCGGCAGATTGCTCTCCGCGTAGAATTTGGAAAATTGGGCGAGGAGCGCTTCGGCAACGCTCCTGCTCGCGCGAGCATTTGAAAACTGCGAATCCGGAATGTATATGGAAAATCCATTGTACCGCCCCGCTCGGGTATGCAACCGTCCGGGGTAATCATTGAAGTGGATATGAAGGACGATATCCACGCCATGCTCGTTCGCAAAGCGGTTCACCGCGTAAAGCTTCAGCGCGATTGCCGAGGGAGCCGAATTATGGATAACGCCGTCTACCCTATGCACGCTACCCGCGCGGACAAGTTCCTGCATCGTTTGCTTGTTGCCCTGAATGAACGCCTGTATCGCCCCCGCTTCACGCCCGATGTATTCCAAAAAGCCGGAAGCGTAGCCGGCACTGGAGCGCAGAAGGAGCGG
>JBBUCR010000177.1:0-1998 GCA_038057695.1 Patescibacteria group bacterium
CAATCCGCTGAAAGGGGATTTAGGGGGCGGTTTTAAAAAGAGTTGTTAAGCCCCTGGATTTGGTTCATTTGGTGTAAGCAGTTCACCACCGAAGTTCGGAAGTTTTGACTCTTCAAGCGGAGTCTTCTTCAGGTCAAAGCTATTGACAAGCACGTTCACGAGCCCCCAGACGGAGAGCATAATGAACACCCCGACAACCCCCCAAACGATGTACTGCTTGGCCTGCGCACGCTTCTCTTCGTCTCCCGCGCCCGAGATGTAGTTGAATACGCCCCAAATGATAATGAGTACCGCGAGCCCGACGAGGAACGGGACAATCGTATTGATTACCGCGTTTATCTGGGCTATCAGGTTCGCGAGGTTATCATCTTCGGCATTGCCTGCGTCTGCGGCGAAAGCAACGAACGGCAAGAGGTATGCTGACGTTGCGATTGCGAATTTCTTCATATATGAAGGTTAAATAAATAAATTAGTAAACCCCCCCACACCTTGCCTAAAAATTACCCGACAAGTCTCACTCTAGGCTTATTGCTCCGGCTGTTTTCAAAGCAAGGTGTGGGGGTAAAACGACCCTTTTAATGCAAAATCCCTTTAAGTATATACCTATCCTTACGGCGCGCAAATGGGGTTATCCCCAACCGTATAAACTGAATAACTTATGACAGATTACTGAATTACTGAATAACGAAAATCTTATCTTCTCCTCTGACGGTCATTCACTTATTCAGTACAGGACTTACGCGTTTGGTGTCATTGCGAGCACTTCGCTGTCGCTCTGTACAGGCTCCGCGAAGCAATCCAGATACGCATAGGGATAAGCCTGGATTGCTTCGGGAGTACCCTCGCAATGACAAAATATGCTCAAACGCGTACTACCTCTATAAGCTAGAAGCTATTAGCTATAAGCTCCTCTTCTCATCCTCCTATCTGCGTAATCGTGTTCTGAATGATAATTACAATTCCCGTAACACCAGCCATAATGGCCATACCGATAATTCCCCACAGCATATGCTTCCCCCCCGTACTGCGCGCTTCCTCGTTATCAAGATTCGCCACGAACTGCACAAGTCCCCAAATGAAAACGACGAATGCCGCGGCAAACAGCACATAAATAACGGGATTCAGAATAAAGGTGCTGATTCGGTTCACAAGGTCGGTCGCGTCGGCGGGCGGGTCGGTAATTTCCACGAGCGGAGTATCCCCCGCGAGCGCGATAAGAGGGGTGGCGAGGAGAAAGAGTGGACGCCACACCACGGTAGTGTATTTTTTGTAAAGAGGGCTCACGACTGCACGCTAAAAAGGAGTAAAGAATTAATCATCAAAAGGGCTCCCCGCCGTCATCATTTCCATTTTGTATCTGCGGCACCTTTGGGATTTGGTCCGGATCTATCTGCAGGTCAAGGGTAAAGCTGTTATATAAAATATTCACGAAGCCCCATACCGAGAGCATACAAAATACGCCGACCACGCCCCAAATGATGTACTGTTTTGCCTGCGCGCGCTTCTCCTCGTCCGCGGCGTGCGTGATGTAGTTGAAAATCCCCCAGATAACGATAAAAACGGCCAGTCCGACGATGAAGGGCACGACGCTGTCCAAAATGACTTGTATCTGGCCTAAAAATGTGGAAACGGTTTGCTGCATATGATGAAAGCTTATAGCTGATAGGGTTTAAGTGAAATAGTCAGCTTGCAGTCGTAGCGTACGTAGTCGTAGACTGACTGTAGACTGCTTATAGAGGACTTACGTCTTTGGGCTTTTATTTCCCCTTCTCAAAGGGGGTGCCCCCGTCTTCGGAGGCGGGGGTTGTAACACCCCTCCTGTCGCAGACGACAGTGCTCCCCTTATTAGGGGAGATAACCCTCCCCCTCGCCGACTCGGGTACTCCCTTTAAAAAGGGAGAATTCAGACTTAAGACATCAACGCATAGTCAAAATCATTAATTATTAGTAGTGGGAAACACCGAGGGTACGTCTATGGGAGTTTTCTTCAGGTTAAAA
>JBBUCR010000178.1:0-9734 GCA_038057695.1 Patescibacteria group bacterium
GAATTTGGAATAAACACAAACAAACAAATACCCCTCTTAAAAGAAAGGTCTTCGTCGGACTGTCGGGAGGAGTGGATAGCTCGGTTTCAGCAATGTTACTCAAGAAGGCCGGCTATGACGTAACCGGAGTGTTTATCAGAGTGTGGAATCCGCCCCCTTTGAGGTCAGACCTTTCTCCCGATTTAAGGTCTGACCTCTTTGGGGCGTGTCAGGCCGCCGACGATCGTCTGGACGCGATGCGAGTTTGCGCGAAACTCTCTATTCCCTTCATAGAATTGGACCTTGAAAAGGAATACAAAAGAGAGGTTGTGGATTATATGATTCGCGACTATTCGGCGGGGAAGACTCCCAATCCCGATGTGATGTGCAACCGTTTCATCAAGTTTGGCGGGTTTTACAGGTGGGCGATGAAAAACGGCGCTGATTTTATTGCTACCGGCCATTATGCGCGCATTGCGCAAGTAAAAAGTAAAAAGTCCAAAGTAAAAAGCAGAGATGACTTTGCACTTTCAACTTTGCACTTTCAACTTTTTGCGGGTTCTGACCCGCAAAAGGACCAGTCCTACTTCCTCTGGCAGATCCGAAAAGAGCAACTTCCGCATATTCTGTTTCCCGTCGGCGGGACGAAAAAGCCGGAGGTTCGCAAGCTTGCGAAAAAGTTCGGGCTCATAACGGCCGAAAAGAAAGACAGTCAGGGCCTTTGCTTTGTCGGGAAAGTGGATATGAAGGAATTTCTTTCGCATTACATCAAGCCCAAGAAAGGAAAGGTTCTTGACGAACAGGGAAAAGTGCTTGGAAAACACAACGGCGCATTTTTCTATACCATCGGCGAACGCATCGGTTTCTTTCCGAGGTTGAACATCACATCGGGAAAGAGGTTCAACCTCAACACAGCCGGTCCGTACTATGTCGTTGCCAAGGACATCGGAAAAAACACCCTTATCGTTTCGCATAAAACTCTTTCCGGCGAACTTCCACAGATGCAAAGGGAAATTATCATTAAGGACTGCAACTGGTTTACGATTCCAAAGAACGGAAAATGGTACGGCGCGCGCGTTCGTTACCGACAGCCGCTTCAGCATTGCACGCTTCACGTCAAAAGTTCCAAGGTTATATTCGAGAAACCGCAAACGGTAGCGGCCGGACAATCGCTTGTTCTCTACGCGGGCGACACGCTCATTGGCGGCGGAATCACCGTCTAACCCCCCACACCAACTTTTAGAAAAGTTGGTGTGGCGCAGTAGTCGTAGACTGGGGTATACTATCCCTATGTCCGCGCGTGTCGTTGAAGTTATTAAAGCAGATGGGACGAGGGAGCATTTTGTCCTGTCAAAATTAAGCGAATCGCTTCGTCACTCCGGAGCGACGCATGAGGTTGCGGATTCCGTGGCCGAGCATGTGGAGAAGGAGCTTGTGAGCGGAATGACGACCGACGACATTTACCGCCATGCTTTTTCCGTACTCCGCGCGCGCGAAAAGAAGGCCTCGGTGCGGTATTCCCTACGGCGGAGTCTTCTCGCGCTCGGCCCCACCGGATTTCCGTTTGAAAAATTGGTCGGCGAAGTTTACCGCCGGAAGGGTTTTTCGGTGCAGGTTGACCAGATTGTGCGGGGAAAATGCGTAGACCACGAAATGGACATCGTCGCCTGGAACGCGGAAAAGCTTGTTATGGCCGAGGCGAAATACCACCACGAGCTCGCCTATAAATCAGACCTGAAAGTCGTGCTGTACGTCAAAGCGCGTTTTGACGATTTATACGCATCCGCCTTCACGTACGGAACGGAGCGAAAACTGGATGAAGGGTGGCTTATCACCAATACCAAATTTACCGAGAAGGCCGTTTCGTATGCCGAATGTAGCGGCGTTCGGCTTCTTGGATGGAATTATCCGGAGAAGATGAACCTGCATGACCTTATTGAAACAACCGGCGTGCATCCGATTACCTGCCTGACGACGCTTTCCGACAGCCAGAAACAGTTACTCATGGATCAGGGAATTGTCTTGTGCGAAAGCGTAAAAGACGAGAAGGCAAAACTTCGCAGTCTTGGTTTTGACGAACGACTGATAGGAGAGATGGAGGCGGAAAGCGCAATTCTTTCCCCGATATGAATCGGAGCAAAGAATTTCTCATTATCCCATTTCTCATCCCTCAACTACGTTGGGACAAGTAACACCTCACGAAAGGTCACATGCCAGACTGGTGATTGGAAATCTTATGAGAAATGAGATAATGAGGTGAATTAAGTATTTTTAAAATGTCTTCATTTTATAAACCCCATCGCAAACCCGACTGGAACTACGGCGGGCCGAGTTGGAAACTTTCGCGTTCAAAGATAGACCTTTTTCTTGAGTGTCCACGCTGTTTTTACGTTGATAACAAACTCGGGGTGGCGCGCCCTCCCGGATTTCCGTTCAGTCTTAACAGCGCCGTTGACAAGCTTCTGAAAAAAGAATTTGACGCGCATCGCGCAAAAAAGACGACGCATCCGCTTATGAAGAAATACGGCATTGACGCCGTTCCCCTGCAGAACCCAAAGATTGAGGAGTGGCGCGATTCTCTGCGTGCGGGTGTCAGTTTCCGGCATCCCACGACCGGTATGCTTGTGCGCGGAGGCGTGGATGATGTATGGGTAAGGCCAAATGGCGAGCTTATCGTGGTGGATTACAAGGCAACAAGCAAAGATGGGGACGTGAGCCTTGATGCCGAGTGGCAGGATGGCTACAAGCGCCAAATGGAAACGTATCAGTGGCTATTCCGGCAGAATGGGTTTACGGTTTCCGATACCGGCTATTTCGTGTACGTGAACGGTAAAACCGACAGGGAAGCCTTTGATGCCAAGCTTGAGTTTGATGTCTCCATTATTCCGTACACGGGCAGAACCGATTGGGTCGAGCCGACACTCCTCAAAATCAAGGAGTGTCTTGACTCCGATATTCTTCCCGGCCCTGCCGAGCACTGCGACTATTGCACCTATCGCAAAGCCGCCGCAGAAGTTTCGTTTCCAAGGACTTCCGTAGAAAAAGCCAAGAAAAGCGTTTTAAAAGAAAATGCAACTCTCTTTTAAGCAAAAAGTATTTGCCGTGGTTGGGAAAATCCCTAAGGGGAAGGTGCTCACCTACAAAGAGGTCGCAAAGAAAACCGGCTCACCGCGAACCTTTCGTGCCGTCGGCTCCGTGCTTAGGGGAAATTTCGACCTTGCGATTCCTTGTCATCGAGTCGTCAAAAGTGACGGTTCGCTTGGAGACTATAACCGCGGTGGCACGTCCGAAAAACGCAGAATTCTCTTCGCCGAAGGAGTAAACCTCATTTAGCAAACACTGACGGCCGTCAGTGTTTGCTAAATCGCTACTATGACAAACGAAAGACTCATTCTGCATCTCAAGAAGGGCGTGTGCGTGCTGCGAAGTCCGCGACTTGAAGAAGCGTTTCGCACCGTTGATCGAAAGTTCTTCGTACCGAGGACGTTGCAGAGCGAAGCATATGGAGATTACCCCCTTTCCATCGGATCTGGCGCGACTATTTCCCAGCCGAGTACTGTGGCGTTCATGCTTGAGAAACTGAATGTACAGGAGGGACATAAGGTATTGGATATTGGAAGCGGTTCCGGCTGGACGACCGCCCTTCTTTTCTATCTTGTCGGACGGAAGGGGAGTGTCATTGGGCTTGAAATCGTCCCCGAGCTTGTCAAGCTCGGGCAGAAAAATATTCGTGACTGGTATTCTGTTATTCTCAAGAATAACAGAATGAGGATTACTGCCGTGCCGGAGATTCAACAGGCGAGCAGAGGAGTCGTGGGGTTGCCGAGCGGGGGGCCGTTTGACAGAATTTTGGTTTCGGCGGCTGCAAGAGAGATTCCGCCAGGGCTGATGAGTCAGCTCACGCAGGACGGCATACTCGTTATGCCTGTCGGGAGGGAAGGTGAGATACAGAAAATCGTCCGGATTCACAAGAAATCCGATGCCTCTCTTGAGGCCGAAGAGTATCCGGGATTCGTGTTTGTCCCACTCCGCTCATTTTGACAAGAATCGTGACCCAACTATAGTGTAAGTAGTATGCGGTATTCCCCTTTGCACATACACATTTGGGTTAGGGACGAAAATTCAGCACATTTTGGAATGGTGACCCTCCTCCTTCATTCGCGCAGGACTTCCAGATGGATTGAGAACATGGATGATGTTTTGTCCGACTTTCTCCTTGCGCTCGGCGAAAGACTTGGGTTGCCAGACGGTCGCCGCTTCATTTTCTGCAGCAGGAGATATCTTGCGTTGGTTCCAGACAGACGACACGTGTCTTCACAGGAAGACGTGAACGACGCCGTAGAGTACATGTACTGCATGCTACATGGTACGCCACCATAGGTCGTACTTTTTTATTGGGCAAAAGTGCGATAGGATAGAGCGGTCAACAAAAGCAAATCCCTCCCGTTTGACGCGGAGGCGAACGAGTGCTCCTTTTTATGACACCCCTCCACTCGCAGACTCGTGTGCTCCCCTTATGAGGGGAGATAGGGAGAATAAGAGTATGACTGTTGCCGAAGTCCGAGAAAAATATCTGAAGTTTTTTAGCGATACCGTGCGGAAACACGCGGTTATTCCTTCGGCTTCGCTCGTGCCGGAAAATGACCCGACGACACTGTTTACCGGAAGCGGTATGCAGCCGATACTCCCGTATCTTTTGGGAGAGCCGCACCCGTCGGGAAAAAGGATTGCCGACTCGCAAAAGTGCTTTCGGGCGCAGGA
The DNA here is from genome assembly GCA_038057695.1 of Patescibacteria group bacterium. Lineage (GTDB taxonomy): Bacteria > Patescibacteriota > Minisyncoccia > Phycocordibacterales > UBA10002 > UBA10002. The sequence goes on from JBBUCR010000178.1 coordinate 4,741, forward strand.
TATTGAAGAGGTGGGGGATAATCGCCATACGACCTTTTTTGAAATGCTCGGCAACTGGTCGCTTGGGGACTATTTTAAGGAAGAGCAGCTTTCCTGGATTTCTGAATTTTTAACGCAGGAGCTTGGCATCCCGAAGGAGAGACTATGGGTGAGCTGTTTCGAGGGTGACGAGAGATTTGGACTGCCGAAGGATGAAGAGTCGTCAGAAATCTGGCAGAAAATCGGGATACCGAACGAGCGCATCTGTTTTTACGGCAGTAAGAAAAATTGGTGGAGCCGTGTAGGAGTGCCGGAAAATATGCCCGCGGGAGAGCCGGGCGGACCGGACAGTGAGATTTTTTATGAGTTTACGCAGGTTCCGCATGACAAAAAGTTTGGGGAGGAGTGCCATCCGAACTGCGATTGCGGGAGATTTATGGAAATAGGGAACTCGGTGTTCATGGAGTACCGCAAAAGAGGTTCAACCTCTTCTGTAGATTTGAGGTTAAACCTCAAGGAAGGGTTTGAGAAACTTCCGCAAAGAAATGTGGACTTCGGCGGCGGACTGGAGCGTATCGCCGCCGCGACCGCGGGGAACGGAGATGTTTTTACGCTGGATGTCTTTACACCCACCATCCGCGCGCTTGAAGCCGCTTCGGGCAAATGGTACGCGGACGAGACATTTCGGCGCTCTTTCCGAATAGTTGCTGAGCATTTGCGAGCGTCCGTGTTTCTTATCACCGATGGGGCGCATCCGTCCAATACCGACCAAGGGTATTTCACGCGGCGGCTCCTCCGAAGGGCGGTACGGCATTTTGACCTCTTGGGGATTAAGGCGCAAGCGCTTCCCGGCCTTGTTTCGTCCGTTGTTGAGGCATATCGCGACGTGTTTCCCTCACTTGCGCAGAAAAAGCCCGCAATTGAAGCAGCCATTGAAAGCGAGGCACATAAATTCCGCAAAACACTTGACGCGGGTCTCAAGGAGTTTAATCGGCTGGCCGCAAAGTCCCTTGGGTCCGGAGTGTTTCGCGGAAGGGATGCCTTTCTCTTGTTTTCGTCGTACGGCCTCCCCATTGATATGATTGCCGATATGGCGCCCGAGAAGGGACTCTCGGTGGATATAGCCGGCTTCAACGAGGAACTGGAGAGACATCACGAGATATCACGCGCGGGAAGCGGGAAGAAATTTAAAGGAGGACTCGCGGACGCGAGCGAGTTGTCGGTGAAGTACCACACCGCGACACACCTTTTGCATCAGGCGCTCCGCGACGTGCTCGGTAATGAAGTGAGACAGAAGGGGAGCAATATCACACCGGAGCGTTTGCGTTTTGACTTTGCATTCGGCCGAAAGATGACTGATGAGGAAAAAAAGAAGGTTGAGGCCATCGTGAACGAAAAGATTCAAGCGAATCTTCCGATGAACCGCGTCGTGCTACCGAAGGCAGAGGCGGAAAAATCGGGAGCGCTTCACTTTTTCGGAGAAAAATACGGCGATGAAATAAGTGTTTATTTTGTCGGTGATTCACTTTCCGCCGCGTATTCAAAGGAATTTTGCGGAGGTCCCCATGTCTCCAATACCGGAGGACTCGGCATATTCAAGATACAAAAGGAAGAAGCGGTGAGTGCGGGAGTGCGAAGAATAAAAGCCGTACTGAATAACCCATAACCCATAACCGATAACTGAATCACAAAATGACCGGAGGCTGATTCCGAAGGAATGGGTTATTCAGTTACGGGTTATTCGGTTATTTGCTATACTTACCGTATGCCTCTTTTCTCCACCCGGAGCGAAAGTGAGTGTCTGCTTGTATTTGACGTCGGAAGCGGAAGCGTCGGCGGGGCGATCGTACTCGCATCGCCGGCGAGCACTCCTTCGGTACTCTACAGCTTCAGAAGCGATATCCCCGTTCAAGCCGAAGTAACCAAACGCGGCCTTCTTTCCCACATGGTACGTTCGCTGGCCGAAGTCGTATCCGCGGTCATCACGGAAGGTTTTCATGCCGCGGGTTTTGGGACAAGCCATCCGAAGATTTCGGAAGTTTTTGTTTCGCTTTCGGCTCCCTGGGTGCTTTCCCAAACATCGTTTTTGTCCCTTCACAGCATGAAGCCGGAAGTGATCACGCAGGCGGTCTTCAACGCACTTCTCGAGCATTCCCGTTTAAAAACAGACCCGCTCGGACCGAAAATGCGGGGAGGCGTGGAGATTGAACAAATGCTTATTAAAACCAGTCTCAACGGTTACGAGACTTCGACGCCGTTCGGGAAGGAGGCGACGGAGGCTCTGTTCGCGGTGTTTGCGAGCTTTTCTCTCCCGCGCGTTACCGAGCAGATCAGCGATACGATAACGCGGGTTATTCATTCCAAGCATATCTCCTTCCATTCTTTTTCCCTTTTGGCATTTGCCGTTCTTCGCGAGCTGTTTCCTCGAGAGGAAAGTTTTCTCATTGTGGACGTCAGCGGCGAGCAGACGGAAGTTTCTGTCGTCAAAAAGAGAGTCCTTGTGGAAACGGTAACATTCCCCATGGCAAAAAATCATTTGCTGCGCGCTTTGGGAAGTGACGCGTCAATTCCGACTTCCGGAGCGGCGGCTCTCGTGAAGCTTCATGTGAAGGACGGAGGTATTGGCCCGCTCACGAAGCAAGTCGCGCGTATTCTTGAAGCGCAAAAAAAGAAGTGGGCCGCGAAACTATCCGGCGCGCTTTCCCATTTTTCAGCGGAAATATTTCTACCGCAACGCGTCTTTCTTACCGCAGATGACGATGTGGCATTCCTGTTTGCCGATGCGATTCGCGTAGAAAACGGAGGTGAGCTCGCGATGCCCGCATCTTCGTTTGATGTGGTGGTGCTTCAGAATGAAATTCTCGGCGGCATCGTACGCTGGAGTCCTTCGCATACTCCCGACTCATTCTTGAGCCTGATTGCGTCGGTTGCAAACAGGCTCCACCGATAGTATCATTAGGTGACTTGTAATATGACAAAAAATATTTTGCAAGACGTTATGACGAGAGGAGAGCGTTCCATCAGACGCGTTCCGCTTCCGGACGGACGCCGGAGGACATCCGAAGCTGAAGAGGACCCAATTCTGTACGAGCGCGAGGACATTGTGGTGGAGGAAGTGAACGTTCCTCGTTCTTCTTCCCGACGACTATTGCTTTGGGGTGTGGCTGTACTGTTCGTCATTTTGCTTATTGTCGCTCTTTCAACCAGTTTTACCGGTGCGCGAATTCGTATTACGCCCAAAACACAGCTCGTAACCGTTCATACGGAGTTCACCGCGAGCCGAGGAGAAACAGGGAAGCTCGGTTTTCAGGCTCTTCCCATAAGCGAGACCGACGAGCTTGTTATTCCCGCGGACACGCTCAAGAAAGTCTCCGAACGGGCGACCGGCACGATCACTATCTTTAACGCTTTTTCGGATAAACCCCAGCGGCTTATAAAAAATACCCGGTTTGAGACTCCGGCCGGCCTTATCTATCGCATAGGGACATCGGTTACGGTGCCTGGGAAAACCGAGAAGAACGGGCGGCCAGTCCCCGGGAGCGTGGAGGCAGTGGTGTCGGCAGATTCTCCCGGGGCGGAATATAATATCCCCCTTTCCGATTTTACAATTCCGGGATTTAAGACCGACCCTCCACGTTTTGCGGGATTTTACGCTCGTTCAAAAACAGCGATTGAGGGCGGCATGCTTGGAACCATAAAGACGCCATCCGATGGGGCGATTGAAACGGCTCGTGCGTCGCTCCGGGATTCACTCCGGCAAGAAGTCGCGAAGGATAAACAGGCTTTGGTTCCTTCCGGCTATATTTTGTTCCAAGGAGCGCTTGCCGCAAAGGAGGAACCCCTCGCCACGGAACCGCGCGGGGAAGATAAAGCCGCCGTGAGGGAACGAATAACCGGAGCGGCATATGTGTTTAAGAAATCGGACATCGCGAAGGCCATCGCACAAGCGCTTATTCCTTCGTTCGACAAACTTCCCATTGACATACCGGACCTTACCTCGCTCGCCTTTACGATGACAGAATCGCCGACGGGCAACCTCGCCGAAGTGAAGACGCTTCGCTTTATGCTCACGGGAGATACCCGAATCGTCTGGCGCTTTGATGAAGCAAAGCTTCGCGATGCTCTTGTGGGCAGGCCGAAAGGCGACCTCGCGGCGACTCTTGCTTCTTTCCCGACCATAGAAAAGGCCGACCTTGTTTTAAAGCCGTTTTGGAGCGGAACATTTCCGAAAAATCCCAAGCAGGTTGTCATAGAGACAGTTCCGGGAGAAGTTGCCACGACAGCCACTAAGACGGAATAGGCTTTTTTTGGGGGGGGTGACCCGGTTAGAGTTCGCGAACACCCCTTCCGAACCGGTGTGTGCGCTTTTAACTCTGCCGTATGTTTTCTTTAGAAACAGCATCGAATAACCCACTGTTCGGCATCCTATCTCTCTCGGGGTTGACGCCTATGTCGTTTGTTGCTATGATGCACCCCGTTACGCGATGATGTCCGCAATGAGTCAAAAAGGAGTGAATACGGTTACTGGCGTAGTGACTGAGGCGCTTCCTGATACGCTTTTCAAGGTCAAACTTGAAGACGGCCGCGAGTTGCTTTCGTTTCTCGCGGGAAAGTTGCGTATGCACCACATTAGGGTTCTTATCGGGGACAAAGTTACGGTTGAAATAGACCCCTATGGGGGAAAAGGACGCATAACCAAGCGGCTGTAGAGCCGCTAAACTCATAACTGAATAACTGAGTGACCCATTGCTTCGCAATCAAGTCTTCCGTTATTCAGTCATTCAGTTATACGTGATTAGTTATTCAGTATGAGAGTCAAAGCATCCGTTAAAAAAGTTTGCGCGGAATGTAAGGTGATTCGCCGGAAGGGGGTCGTCTTTGTGTTGTGCAAGAGCAACCCAAGGCATAAGCAGAGACAAGGATAACGAGCTTATAGCTTATAGCTGATAGCTTTTAGGAAGAGAGAAATTCGGGTTCTTTTTCTGGAAGCTATAAGCTATAAGCTAACAGCTATA
>JBBUCR010000179.1:0-2739 GCA_038057695.1 Patescibacteria group bacterium
TTTTCTTGCTATACTTTTGTGATGAAAAAAGGAAAGAAAATTATCGTGGCGAACTGGAAGATGAATCCGCCGAGCGCCGCCGAAGCGCGTGTGCTGTTTGCAAAAGAGAGACGCGGGGGAGCGCGGCTTGAGCGCGTGGAGACGGTTATTTGTCCGCCGTTTCCGTATCTTGGGTTGTTTGCACATGCGAGGACGGGCCGCGTCTCTCTCGGCGCGCAGGATGTTTTTTGGCTAAACAGTGCGCGGGCAACCGGAGAAGTGAGTCCGGAGATACTCGCCGACCTTGATGTCTCTTTTGTGATTGTGGGCCATTCCGAGCGGCGTGCGCTCGGGGAAACGGATGAACGTGTCGCTCAAAAGGCGAAAGCCGCGCTTGCCGAAGGGCTCGCGCCGATTGTCTGCATCGGAGAGAAGGAGCGCGACGAGGACGGGAAATATTTTGGTATTCTTAAAAATCAAATTAAATCGTCGCTCGCGGGTCTTCGGCGCGCCGACTTCCGCGAATGTGTCATCGCGTACGAACCACTCTGGGCAATCGGGAAAAGCGCGCGTGAGGCCATGACACCGCGGGATATCCGCGAGACCTCTATTTTTATCCGCAAAGTGCTTGCGGATATGTATGATGCTACCACCGCGGAGCAGCCGGCATTGCTCTATGGAGGGTCCGCCGAAGCGAGCAACACCGCCGCGATTCTCTCTGAAGGAGGGGTTGCGGGGCTCCTCGTCGGCCACGCAAGCCTTGATGCCGCGGAATTTATCAGCATGCTCAAAACCGCCAATGCCATTTGATTTGCCGTTACTGAAAGACGCTCCCGTCGCCGGAAAGCGGGTTCTCCTCCGGCTTAATCTTGATGTGCCGGTCGCAAATGGACGCGTGGAGGATACCTATCGCCTTGACAGTGTTCATGAGACGCTCACATTCCTCAAAACACGGGGGGCAAAGACCCTCATTATCGGGCATATTGGACGTGGCCCTGAAGAAACACTTCGTCCGGTGTTTGAGTATATGCATAAATCTTTTTCGGCCACGTTCGTCAAAACTCTTGAGGAAGCAAAAAGAAGCATGGCCACCCTTAAGGAGGGTGGGTTTGTCATGCTTGAGAACCTGCGGAGTTTCTCCGGGGAGACAAAAAATGACCCCGCATTTGCCGCGAGTCTTGCGTCGCTGGTAGACCTCTACATCAACGATGCGTTCGCCGTTTCGCACAGGGAACATGCCTCCATTGTCGGAGTGCCGAGATTGCTTCCCAGCTTTGTCGGGTTCTTGCTCGCGAGCGAAGTTCTGCATCTCTCTCGGGCGTTTTCGCCGGAGCACCCGATGCTTGTCATTCTCGGCGGCGCGAAATTTGAAACGAAAACGCCGCTTATTGAGAAGTTTCTTGGCATCGCTGACGACCTGTACGTTTGCGGGGCGCTTGCGAATGATATTTACAAGGCGCGTGGGTACGAAACGGGGAATTCTCTCATTTCAAACTGTACCTTGAGCAGGGCACTCCTTGCGAATCCGAAACTGCACGTTCCTGTGGACGTCATTGTTCGGCGACTTTACGGAAGCGTTGCAAAGAGGGCGAACGTCGTTGAAAATGGCGAAAAAATTGTTGATGCCGGAGAAAACGCGCTTGACGATATGCGCGAGTTCATTCAAAAAGCAAAATTCGTGCTCTGGAACGGGCCGCTTGGCGAATACGAAGCAGGCTTTGACCAAGGAACGATTGCTATTGCCCAGATGCTCGCGGAATGCGACGCGGAAACAGTTATCGGCGGGGGAGATTCACTCGCGGTTGTTTCAAGATTAGGCTTGCGAGAACGCTTTTCGTTTGTCTCCACCGGTGGCGGCGCGATGCTTGAGTTTTTGGCGAATGAAACTTTGCCGGGGATTGAAGCTTTAATCGTAAAACATTAACTGTAACTTTTACTTTCTTTCTGTCATTCCTGCGGAAGCAGGAATCCAGCCCCTATGTCATTCCAACGAAAGTTGGAATCCAGTAATGATTATGAACTATTGTGTTTATATCCTCGCAAGCAAACGCAATGGTACATTATACATCGGCGTAACTTCCAATTTACCGAAGCGTATTTTTGAACATAAAACTGGTGCAGTTGAAGGATTTACTAAAAAATATAGTGTACACATGCTGGTTTGGTACGAATGTACCGAAGACATCATGTCAGCAATCGCCCGAGAGAAACAATTAAAAGCATGGAAGAGAAAATGGAAACTTGAACTGATTGAAAAAGAGAACCCACTATGGCGCGATTTGTACGGAGATCTTTAGTGGCTTGTCATTGTTTTGGCAAATGGATCCAGATTTTCTGGATTCCTGCTTCCGCAGGAATGACAAGTATAGACATTTACAGCTCTGATTTAATTTTTTCCGCGGCGACTCCCATTTCTTTTTCGTTGTATTTTTTGGTGGGCCAGAAGCCGGCGAGACCGTCGTTGTGCCAGCGCGGAATGAGATGAATGTGCAAATGCGGCACATCCGTGCCGACTACCGATATGACCACATACTCGGCTTTCATCGCCCTTTTTATCGCCCCCATCAGTTTCTTGGATTTTACAAACATATCCGCCACTACTTCATCCGGCGTTTCTTCAATTTTCGGGTGGTGCGTTTTCGGAATTACCAAAACATGCCCGTGATTCACTGGGTTGATGTCCAAAAACGCGAGAATTTTTTCATCCTCGTAAATTTTGGCGGATGGAATTTCTCCGGCGATGATTTTGCAGAAAATACA
>JBBUCR010000180.1:0-3770 GCA_038057695.1 Patescibacteria group bacterium
ACTCCGAGAAAATCCGCGCCTAGTTTTTCCATTTCTTTTGAAAAATCCAAAAGTCCGTGACCGTAACCGTTGCTTTTCACCACGGCCATCAGTTTGGTCTTTCGTGAAATAAGGTCTTTAAATACGTCAAAATTATGCCGGATTGCTTTCCGGTCTATTTCTATCCACGTCCGCAGCCCTTTCCTCTCGTTTTTCGTGACAGTCATGTCTGGCATAGTATCTTAAAAAACGAAAACCCGCTAACGGCAGGAAAAGTTAGCGGGTGATTATTTATAGTTTGTCAAAAATATTCTCAAAAACGCCATAATCTGGATTTGTCTTAGCCTTGTGAATTAATTCGTAGAATGTCTCAACTTTCATATGTCCTGCGCCCTGTCCAAAAATCCAATCACTATCTGTTCCACCAGCTTTACGGAAATACTGACAAAATCTTATTTCTTTATGACCATCTTTCTCCCATCTAACGAGATCTAGAACGCGCATATAATCTCCCCATGAAGGAAAAGATTCCAGACACATTGCTCGCCCAATAATTCTCGCCGTTTCGTACCCTGGCCCAACGGCCTTAGGGTGTGGGTAGTGGAGATCTTTTGGGGGTCTTAATATTCTTCCCATAAAAATGCGCCGGGGTGGACTCGAACCACCGTAGACCAAAGGTCGTTGGATTTACAGTCCAATGCAATTGCCGCTATGCGACCGGCGCGCAAAAAGATAGTAGCAGATTTCCGCCAAAATTAAAACTCTCTTCTGGATTCCCGTTTCCACGGGAATGACAGAAAAGTATAGAGGCTATCAACTAAAAGCTGTAAGCTATCAGCTCGCTCTTGCCTCAACCGGCTCCTCGGTCATTATGTCGCTTTTGATTGCTTTAGCGTGTTCGTGTCCGTTTCCATTTCCGTTTCTGCCAGTCCGCCCCTTCTTAACGGTAAAAATGATTTCACCCCGCTTCATCGCAAGTGAAACTGTGCCTCCCTTATCAATCCCCCTTCCGATAATAAGTGAGGCGACGGGGTTCAAGATTTTATTCTGAATAAGACGCTTGAGCGGTCTCGCCCCGTACTGCGGGTTATACCCTTCCTTCGCGAGATATGCGTAGACCTCGGGAGCGACCGAAAGCGAAATCTCTTTCGCCGTAAGGCGGTCTTCCACCTGCCTAAGCTGAATGCCGACGATTTTCTCCACCGCCTCAACCGAAAGAATATCAAAGATAATAATGTCATCCAGACGGTTTAGGAATTCGGGCCGGAAGTAATCCTTCAACGCGGCCGTAACTTTGTTCTTCGCGTCTTCGTAGTCGTTTGCCTTACCTATAACCGAAAAGCCTACTTTCTCCATCTTGTCTATGAACTGCGCGCCGATGTTGGACGTAAGAATGATAATCGTGTTGCGGAAGTTTACCGCGCGCCCTTTGGCGTCGGTGAGCCGGCCGTTATCCAGAATCTGAAGTAAAATGTTGAAGACTTCGGGGTGCGCTTTTTCAATCTCGTCAAAGAGGACCACGGCATACGGGCGGTGGCGGATGGTTTCGGTGAGCGTGCCTCCTTCCTCAAAACCGACATAGCCCGGCGGCGCCCCAATCAGCTTGGATACCGCGTGTCTTTCCATAAACTCCGACATATCCACGCGGATAAGTGCGCGTTCATCGTTAAACATAAATTCGGCAAGCGCCTTGGTGAGTTCGGTCTTGCCGACGCCTGTCGGACCAAGAAACAGAAACGAACCGATAGGCCGGTTCGGGTCGGAAATGCCGGCGCGGCTCCGCTTTATCGCATCGGACACGCGCTTCATCGCGTCATCTTGTCCGACAATCCGCGCCTTAAGCTCTTCCTCAATGCGCGCGAGCCGCGTGGCTTCTTCCTCAAGCATCCGCGTGAGCGGAATGCCGGTCCACTTGGCCACAATATCGGCGATGTCATTCCCCACAATTTCCTCTTTAAGAATGCGCCGCGAACTTTGGAGCTTCTTCAGCCGTTTGACGTTCGTCTCCAGCTCTTTTTGAAGCATAGGCATTTTCCCGTAACGGATTTCAGCCGCTTTGGAAAGGTCCGCACGCGCCTCTGCGTTCTCCGCCTCAATGCGGAGCGTTTCCAGTTCTTTCTTGGCTTTCTTGATTTCGGTTATCGTTTCTTTTTCGTTTTTCCATTTGAGTTCTATTTCCTCGGTCTTCTCCTTCAAATCGGCTATTTCCGATTCAATTTCTTTAATTCGCGCCTTGGCCGGCTTGGACGAACCTGTTTCGGCGGACGCGTGACGGGAAGGGTCAGCCTCCTTCTTCAACGCTTCTTTTTCAATCTCAAGCCGCATAACCTTCCGGCGCGTTTCTTCAAGCACGGGAGGCATATTCTCAAGCGAAATCTTGAGAGACGAGGCGGCTTCATCAATGAGGTCCACCGCTTTGTCCGGCAGATACCGGTCGGTGATGTAGCGGGCGGAAAGACTGACGGCGGCGACAATCGCCTCATCGGTGATATGGACGCCATGGAAAAGCTCGTATTTTTCCTTCAGCCCGCGGAGTATCGCGATAGCATCCTCCACGGTCGGTTCCGAAACAAACACGGGCTGGAACCTCCGCGTGAGCGCGGGGTCTTTTTCGATATGTTTTTGGTATTCTTTCAGCGTCGTCGCTCCGATGGCGCGCAGTTCCCCTTTCGCAAGTGCGGGCTTTAACATATTGGACGCGTCCATCGCGCCTTCGGCGGCTCCGGCGCCCACAATCGTGTGGATTTCGTCTATGAACAAAGTGACCTTGCCCTCGGATTTTTCCAGCTCCTTCATAATATTCTTGAGACGCTCTTCAAATTCACCGCGGTATTTGGTGCCGGCGATAAGGAGACCGAGGTCAAGCGAAACCAGCTCTTTGTCCTTCAGCGATTCGGGAATATCGCCTTGCGACATACGGAGCGCGAGTCCCTCCACGATAGCGGTCTTCCCCACGCCTGCCTCTCCGATGAGAATCGGGTTATTTTTAGTCCTGCGCGAAAGTATCTGGATGATGCGGGAAATCTCGGCATCGCGCCCGATGACCGGGTCAAGTTTGTTTTCGCGCGCGAGTGAGGTGAGATTTCTCGTGAATCTGGCGAGAAACTTAAACCGCTTGGGCGACACGGAAACCTCGGACGTTCGGTTGCTCCGGAGTTCCTCCAGCACGCGGAGCACCGACGCTTTTTCAAGCTTGAATCTCGTGAGCATTTCGCGTGCGGTTCCTCCGACATCAAACATCGCGATGAACAAATGTTCGGTGGAAACGAATTCGTCCTTGAGTCCAGCCGCGACACGGCTTGAGTTCTCCAATATCTGCGCGAGTTCCGGCGTGAGATAAATCTGATAGGACGGAGAAAGCACCGGCGAACCCTCCGGACCTTCAAGGGTCTCAAGGATGGAATCGGTGAGGAGTATCGTGTCCACCTCCAGTTTTTCAAGGATGGATAGCACGATACTCTCTTCCTGAAGCATCAGCGCCGCAAAAAGATGCAATGGGTTGACGTGATTCTGCCCGCGCTCTATCGCGAGCTCATGCGCCCGACGAATGGCTTCTTTTGCTTTGGTTGTAAAGTGATGGAATGGAGGCATAGCAATTTTGAAGACAAAATTAAATTTCTAATTTCCAATGCCTCATTTCTAAACATATTCGGAAAAAGCCTTTGAAATACAGGTTGGAACGTCCAGTATAGCACAAAATGAGCCGTAACTCTCCGCACCCGTCATTGCGAGCACAGCGAAGCAATCCAGTGATGGAGCCGCACTTTCTGGGTTGCTTCGTCATTTCGCTT
>JBBUCR010000181.1:0-1274 GCA_038057695.1 Patescibacteria group bacterium
ACTTCTTAGTTTTCATGGCGTCCGAGCGAAGACGAAATATAAGGGTTTAATACCGCGGGGCTCTGCCCCGCGGAGTACGAGCGAAGCGAGTTCCTCTAAACCAGGGCTTGCCCTGGGGTCAATACCGCTTTTATTTGATTTTCTCATCCACCGGAGTACTATGGGCATATTAGACGGCCCTGCCTGCCATGCCCCGAAAAGACGACATGCTCTATAGCGCGGGAAAGATAGCGAAATTTTTCGGCGTGGCGAAAAAAACCGCGTGGCACTGGTGTACGGCGGGAAAGCTTCCCGCGTTTAAGATCGGCAAAGAGTGGAAAGTCCGCGTCTCCGACCTGCAGAAAATGATTGACCGGAAGGTGCACGCGAGGGACTCTGACGACAGCCCGCGCTTGTTCTAGCGTACCTAGTATGAGAAACCTGACGAGTGGGATTATACTGGTGCTCCTCGCGCTCATAGCGGTTTGGGTTTTCTGGCCCACACAGGAGCATACGCCAGTATTGAAAGGAAAAAACTCTATGCAAGAATTGAAGCTGACAAGCGATGCGTTCACCCGTAACGGTCTATTGCCGTCGCGCTTTACCTGTGACGCGAAGGCTCCCATGAGTCCGCCGCTTGCGGTTTCCGGCATCCCCGCGGGAACCAACACACTCGCGCTTATCCTGCACGACCCCGACGCGCCTCGAGCGAGAGGCTTCACGCATTGGGTGCGATTCAACATTCCATGGAATATGAACAATGGAACATGGACTATACAAGAGGGGAAAGAGCCGGAAGGAACGGCGGGAAAAGGGAGCGCGAATACGCTCGCCTATTACCCGCCATGCCCGCCAACTGACACGCATCGCTACATCTTCACCATCTACGCGCTTGACGCGGCACTTTCGCTCGGTGAAGGTGCGACAAAAACCGAGGTTGAAGCGGCGATGCAAGGCCATGTCCTCGGAAAGGGCGAACTCACCTCGCTCTACTCTCGGCCTCTTCGTTTATCGCAATAGCGTGATATACTAAAGGCATTACTCATAATACTCTCCACTATGGAATTTGCGCTCATTGTCGCGAAAGTATTCGCGGTATATCTTGTTGTCAGCGGCGCGGTGCTTCTTTTCAAAGGGAAGACACTTCCGCTCATTCTCAAAGATTTCTTTGCGCATCCGGCTGTCGTGTATCTCACCGGCATCATCTTGATTTGTGTCGGCGCAGTACTGCTTTTCCGGTATAACGTCTGGGACAACACCTGGCGTTCGTTCGCCACCGCGTTCGGCTGGCTCGC
>JBBUCR010000182.1:0-12989 GCA_038057695.1 Patescibacteria group bacterium
AGTCGCCCGTGCCTATGGAAAACGTCTCCGCGCTTCCCCTCCTTACCAAGAAGGTGCAGAGTGAAATTGACCCTGAAACAGCCGTGGTCGTTTCTCCCGACGAGGGGGGCATCGCGCGTGCTAAGCTTTTTTCGGCATTCTTTTTTGGGGGGACAGGACGATTCACCTTCGTGCGCAAAGAGCGGCACCTCCACAGAGCGCACCATATTGTCCGCGCTACGCTTGATAACCCAACTATTGTCAAGGGAACCACCGTCGTTCTTGTCGACGATATCGCAACGAGCGGGAAGACACTCCTTCGCGCGACGGACGAATGTATAAAGGGCGGAGCACTCGCTGTCTATGCCGTAGTGGTTCACCAGGATATGAGAGGCGACGTCCTGGCGGCTATCAGTAAATCAAGAATACGGAAGATATTCACTACCAATACCACAGGAAACAGGCGGTTCTTTTCGAAGATCTTCAGTGTTGATATAGCCCCCGTTTTGGCCAATTTATTGCAGAAAAGTATGTATCCATAAAGGACGCTGTCCTATATGCCAGACCGCGGTGGTGTCCGTTCAAAAGGACATACGAAGGCACTTGTATAAGACATTCTGTGCGATTCTGTGTCTTTTAGAATGTCCTTCACGAAAATCCTTGCTCTGTAAGGGTTTTACTCTGTACCGCTTGAGATATCGGGGAAAATGTGTCATTCTATTCACTCCTCTTCATCTATCATGGAAAAAATCAGGTACCCACAAATAGGCATTGGTGACATCCTGGGAACGTTCTGGAACGCAGTGCGCTTCTATAGAGGCACGCTTGCAACGCTTGTCATTTCAATCGTCGTCGTGAACATTGTTGAAGTCATATCTCCGCTCTACTACAAACAATTCTTTGATACGGTGATTGCTGCGGGCGACCGCGGAGCGGTCGGCGGCGCGCTCTTCCAGACGATACTTATTATTTTGGCGTTTAACGGCGTTGTGTGGCTCGGCTACCGAGTCGCTAGTTTCGTGGACAACCGTTTTCTTGCAGCCGTTTCCGCCCTGCTTCGCCAGCAGGCTTTTGACTATCTTTTGGGCCACTCATATTCATTTTTTAGCAATAATTTTACGGGCTCGCTGGTTCAGCGAGTAAACCGCCTCGCGCGTTCCTTTGACCGCCTTACCGATAAAGTGGTCTGGAACATGATCCCCCTCTTTGTGAAAATCGTGGGGGTTGGCATTGTGCTCTATCTTTTTAAGCCGATGGTGGCCGCGGTTATGCTTGGCTGGGCGCTCCTTTTTCTCGTTTTTAACTACACGGTGTCGCTCTGGAAACTGAAGTACGACATCAGGGTCGCTGAAACGGATTCGCGCACAACGGGAGTGCTTGCGGACGCCATCACCAATCATCATTCAATCCAGCTGTTTACGAAAACCAGAAGCGAATCCGGCTACTTCAAACGCGTTACGAACGAGCAGGCTACCGCGCACAAAACATCGCTTGATATCAGCGCGGTCGTGGAAGCTGGTCAGGCACTGCTTATCATTCTCATTGAGTTCTTCGTTTTCTATCTCGCGATAGGCTACTGGACGGAAAACATTGTTACGGTAGGTTTCTTCGTCTTGCTACAAGCCTACATTCTCGGCCTAACGCACCGGCTGTGGGAATTTTCTCGCGTGGTGCGTGATATCTATGAGAGTTACGCGGACGCGAAGGAGATGGCGGAGATTATGAAGCTTCCCCACGAAATACGGGACCGGAAAGGCGCAGGCAAACTCGCGGTTCCAAACGGTATCGTGGAGTTTGAGGATGTTTCGTTCAGCTTCAACCAAACCCGCGGAGTGCTGGAGCAATTTAATCTCCGCATTGAACAAGGGGAGAAGATAGCGCTCGTGGGGCCGTCGGGCGCCGGCAAATCCACCATTGTCAAACTCCTTCTTCGGCTTCATGAGCCTGCGGAGGGAGTTATCGCGATTGACGGTATGAACATCAAAACCGTAACTTTGGACAGTCTCCGGAAAAGCATTGCGCTTGTTCCGCAGGACACGCTCCTCTTCCACCGAACGCTTATGGAAAATATCCGGTACGGGAGCGAGACCGCGAGTGATGAGGAGGTGAAGGTGGCCGCGAGACTCGCGCACTGCGACGATTTCGTGGACAATCTTCCCGCCGGATTTGAAACCTATGTTGGCGAACGCGGTATCAAACTCTCCGGAGGCGAACGCCAACGAGTGGCAATCGCGCGCGCGATTCTCAAGAATGCTCCGATACTTATATTGGATGAGGCGACTTCCAGTCTTGATTCGCATTCGGAAATGCTTATTCAGGACGCGCTTGATACGCTCATGAAGGGAAAAACGGTTATCGTCATCGCGCATCGTCTTTCCACTATCCGGAAAATGGACCGCATTGTCGTGATTAACGAAGGGAAGATAGTGGAAACGGGAGACCACGAAACACTCCTCACGAACGAGAACGGATTGTACAAAAAGCTTTGGACCCTCCAAGCGGGCGGGTTTATCAAAGATACGGATGAAGAAGGGTCTGCGGAATCCGAAGATGAGGCATAATAGTCTGCGGCTATGATTATTCTTGGCATAGAAACCTCTTGCGATGAAACGGCCATCTCGCTGATTGACGCGCACACTTCGCGAAAATCCGCGTCTCTATCTGCGGAAATCCGCGTGTTGGCCGAAAAAACACTCTCTCAAATAGAGCTTCATAAACAATATGGGGGCGTTTTCCCCACTATGGCGAAGCGGGAGCATAGCCGAAACCTCATACCACTTCTCAAAACAGTGCTGGAGGAAGCAGGTTTTGGAAATCCGAAGCACGAAACCCGAAATCCGAAACAAATTCTAAATCTTAAATCTTAAAAACTAAACGCTATAAGCTATAAGCTACAAGCTATTCTAGAGCGGGAGTTGGAACTTTTGGAACAATTCCTTGAGTATATTCCGACCATTGAACAGCCCCCGATAGACGCCATCGCGGTGACCGAAGGGCCGGGGCTTGAGCCGTGCCTGTGGACCGGCATCAATCTCGCGAAGGCGCTCTCGCTGGTCTGGAGTATTCCCGTGATTCCGGTCAATCATATGGAAGGACATATCTTCTCGGCACTGCTATGCCGAAAAGAAATTTCCAATGACCAATTTCCAATTTCCAAACAAAACACAAAGACACAAGCGTCTATACTAAACGCTACACGCTATACGCTACACGCTATACCGTTCCCCTCTCTTTGCCTTCTTATAAGCGGCGGGCATACCGAACTCGTGCTCATAAAAAGCCTCGGTGACTATGAAATTGTCGGGCAGACGCGCGATGACGCCATCGGCGAAGCATTTGATAAGGTGGCGCGGTTGCTCGGACTACCATATCCAGGAGGACCGGAGATATCCCGCCTTGCAGAACAAGCGCGGGCAGCAGCTTTAGGTTCAACCTCAAAGTCGGAAAAGAGGTTGAACCTAAAGCTGCCGAGGCCGATGTTGCACAGCAAGGACTTTAATTTCTCATTCTCCGGTTTGAAGACCGCTGTGCTGTATCTTGTGAATAAAGTGCCGGAGTTGACCGATGACATCAAAAAAGAAATCGCGCTTGAATTTGAAAACGCGGTTACCGAAGTCCTTATCGCCAAGACGAAGAAGGCGCTGGAAGAATTCGGCGCGCGGGCGCTTCTTGTGGGTGGCGGCGTTATCGCGAACACGCATATCCGCAGAGAATTTGAAAAACTCGCGGCGGAATTGAATGTCCCGCTCCATATTCCCGCAAGAATCCTCACCACCGATAACGCGCTTATGATAGCCGTGGCGGGGCTTGCGCGCGCCGGTAAGACGGAGAGTTTCGGTGCTGAATCTCTTTGCGCCAAGGGCAATTTACGCCTAAATTGACAAAACTATCTTTGTAGGTTATCTTGAAGTTTGATTTCGGCTGGTGCCAAGCGTATTCTGTCCGTCGGTATTCTGTATGCGCGGTTCAGTGAGGTTAAGGAAGGAATCAAGCGCGGAGGCACGGAGTGTTGAAAGCGGAACTAGTAAATCTGCTTTTGATACTTTTCCGGACTAGGAAACAGGCTGAAGGTTCTGACAGGCCGCGATAGGACCGATGTACAGCCGCTACTCCGAGCACAGCCACAATGGTCGTGAATACCAGCACGACCGACATGGCCCCACGCGAATGCCACGCGTTGGGGCCTTTTATGTGAAAGTATGTTAATGCCGGTACGCGGTCGGCGAGACCTTGCATATTTTTACGGTTATGATAGGCTAGCTGACAGGATTTTGAATGTGGTGCTGTTCCGGACAGGGTTCCCTTCCTCGCCACCCTATACAGTCCCCCACTGTAGGGACGACCGGATGAACTCGTTAGAGGGAGAACGGTGTTGCGTCCCGAAGGGAGACACCAAAAAAGAAAGCCGAAAAAAGGCAAGCCGACGCGTGGGTTGTTACATTTCTTACGCGGACGTTGCCGATTACGGCACGGCGGGAAAGTGAGCGGTGATTACCGCTCAGGAACGACACCCTTGGGAGGCTTACTCGCGTAAGCCTCCTTTTTTGTATCCCGCTTCATTAAATCTCCCGCTTTTGCTATTATCTTCGTGTGATTCCCGACAAATTTCTCAAACCCTACAATCCGCAGGAAACGGAAGAACGTATCTACAACCTCTGGGAGGAGAGCGGTTTTTTTGACCCGAATAGCCTCCCTACTGAACGCTATACGCAGTCTACGACTATTCCACTAAACGCTAAACGCTTCTCCATCGTCATGCCGCCGCCGAACGTGACAGGTGTTTTGCATATGGGACACGCGCTCATGCTCACGTTAGAAGACATTATGGTTCGCTATAAGCGGATGCGCGGCTTTAAGACATTGTGGCTCCCCGGCACCGACCACGCGGCCATAGCGACGCAGGCGCGTGTTGAAAAAGATATTTACAAGGCTGAAAAGAAATCGCGCCATGACCTCGGGCGCGAGGAGTTTTTGAAGCGGGTGGAAGCGTTCGCAAAAGAAAGCCACGATACGATTACCTCGCAAATCCGCGTGATGGGCGCGTCCTGCGACTGGTCGCGCGAAGCGTACACGCTTGATGAGAAGCGCTCTCTCGCCGTCCGGACCATGTTTAAGATGATGCACGACGACGGGCTTATTTATCGCGGTCACCGTATCGTGAACTGGGACCCGAAGGGGCAGACGACCATTTCGGATGATGAGATTGTGTATGAGGAACGCAAAACCAAACTCTATACTTTCCGATATTCCAAAGACTTCCCTATTCCCATCGCGACGACACGGCCTGAAACAAAACTCGGGGATGTGGGCGTTGCCGTACACCCCGACGGAAAGTGGAAACAGTATATCGGACAGACATTTGAAATACCGGACTTCGCCGGAATCTCCCTTTCAATTAAAATCGTGGGCGACTCGGCAGTTGACCCGGAATTCGGCACGGGAGCGGTGGGGTTGACCCCAACTCACAGCTTTACCGACTGGGAAATTGCCGGAAAACACAACCTAAACAAAGAACTTGTCGTCATAAACGAACGCGCGAAAATGACGGACAAAGCGGGGCCGCACTCCGGTAAAAAAGTGGCTGAAGCGCGAGAAGCGGTGGTGGCGTGGCTCAAAACCGAGGAACTCTTGGAAAAAGAAGAAGAGGTTGCGCACAACATAGCGACTGCGGAACGCACGGGCGGGGTGGTAGAGCCTTTACCCAAACTCCAGTGGTTCATCAATGTCAACGAACCTATTGCCGAACGGGAAGGAAAAACCTTGAAAGACTTGATGCGCGAGGCGGTGCAAAGCGGAGATATCAAAATACTTCCCGACCATTTTGAGAAGATTTATTTTCATTGGATAGACAACCTGCGCGATTGGTGCATCTCGCGCCAGATTTGGTATGGACAGAGGATACCCGTCTGGTATCGGAAAAAGGCAAAAGGAAAAAATCAAAATGCAAAATTGGAAGAGGAAGAAATATACGTTGGCGTAGAAGCACCGGAAGAAACTGGGTGGGAGCAGGACCCCGATACACTGGACACATGGTTTTCCTCGGGACTATGGACATTTTCCACCCTTGGCTGGCCGGAAAAAACAAAAGACTTGGAAATGTACCATCCGACCGATGTGCTGGAAACCGGGTATGAAATCCTTTTCTTCTGGATTGCCCGAATGGTGCTTATGACCAAATACGCGCTCGGTTCGGTTCCCTTCCGCACCGTCTATCTTCACGGCACCGTCCGCGATGGACAGGGACGGAAAATGTCCAAATCGCTCGGCAACGGCATTGACCCGATTGATGTGGCGAAGAAGTTCGGCACGGATGCCGGACGTATGGCGCTTATCGTCGGCAACACTCCCGGCACGGATATGAATATCTCCGAAGACAAAATCCGCGGATATAAAAATTTCGCGAACAAACTCTGGAACATCGCTCGGTTTGTTGTGGAAAACACAAAAGGAGAAGCGCTTGAAGAAGGATTTAGCGGCTACACCGAAAGAGACGCGAAATTACGCGAGGAGCGCCACGCGATGTTCATAGACGTTACCAAGGATATGGAGGCGTATCGGTTCTATATGGCCGCGGAAAAGCTGTACCACGACGCGTGGCATACCTTCGCGGATAAAATCCTTGAGGAGAGCAAAAAAATCCTGAAAAGCGGCACGCCGGAGGAACAGAAATCACGGAGGCAATTACTCCTTCATACTCTTGATAAACTGCTTCGCGCGCTCCATCCGTTTATTCCGTTCGTGACGGAAGAAATCTGGCAGTTGTGGAAGCAACCAAGCGCGAAAGACGGTATGCTTATGGTGGCAGAGTGGCCTATCAGCGAAAGCTTATAGCTTTTAGCTGATAGCTTATAGAAAGAGGAAGTCCATTCGTAATTACTATAAGCTAAAAGCTATAAGCTATATGAGTCCTTCCACTCTTTTCTTCTCACTCGTCGGCGGCGTGCTTCCCGCGCTTTTTTGGCTGTGGTTCTGGCTACGCGAGGACAGGCTGCATCCCGAACCGCGCTCGCTGATTGTGATTTCGTTTCTTGTCGGTATGCTCGCGGTGCTCTTCGCGCTTCCCACCGAACAATGGGTGTGCGGTCTCATACTCCAAGGCGCGGAATGCGTGGTGAGACTTCCCATGACGCGGAATATCATGTTCATCATTGTCGGCTGGGCTGTCGCGGAGGAAATCTTCAAGTTCATTGCCTCGTATTTCGGCGCGCTCCGGAACCGCGAAAACGATGAACCGATTGATTCGCTTATTTACCTTATCACCGCGGCGCTCGGGTTCGCCGCGCTTGAAAATACGCTGTTTCTCGCGGGAGCCGTTAAAACAGGCGGGTTCGTGCAGGGTCTGGACCTTGGCGTCCTGCGCTTCGTGGGGGCCTCGCTTCTGCATGTGGTTTCATCCGGAGCACTTGGGTTTTTCCTCGCGCTTGGCTTCTATAAGCGTGGAAGCATGAAGAAAATTGATGCTATACTCGGCGTCCTTGCCGCTATTTGTTTGCATGCGCTCTTTAACTTGTTTATACTTAAGAGTGAAGGAAACAGCTTCTATACGTTCACGGTATTCGCTTTTGTCTGGCTTACGGTGATTCTCCTTTTTGTCGGGTTTGAGAAGGTGAAACAAATTAAGGAGCGGTAGCGACTATAATTTGTTCACCCAAGCACCTTCATTCTATGCATTTCGTTTATCTCATCAGGAGTGAACAAAATGGAATGTTATACTTTGGGAAAACGGACTCCCTTGAAAGACGTCTACAGCAACACAACGATAAACGAAATGCCTCAACGAGCAAATACACGCCGTGGGAGTATGTATACATAGAAGGTTATCGTTCCGCAAAGGATGCGACAAAACGAGAATTACAATTAAAGCAATATGGAAATGCGAGAACATATGTTAAAAGACGAATCACGCAGAGTTTGATAGAATAAAGGTGCTGGGTTTCTATTTTTATGTTCGTTATCACTCATTAAAAATATGAAAGACAAACGATCTTTTTTTGAAAGACTCACCGGAGCGGTTAATCCGCAGGAGAACGAAGTGGAGGAGGCGCGCGAAGAACGCCTGCCCGCGCGGGCAAGCCGCCTTCCCGTGAGGGGAGCCGACCGGCGAAGACCGGAGCCTGTTGTTATGGAAGAAAGCATCCCAGAGGAGGGAGAGCTCACCGTGGACGTCTATCAGACGCCCGATGATATCATCATAAAGACCATTGTCGCGGGTGTCCTTCCCGAAGACCTTGATATTTCCATTACGCGGGATATGGTAACCATCCGTGGTTCACGGCAGGAGTCAAGCGAAGTGAACGATGGAGACTATTTCCATAAAGAACTCTACTGGGGCACGTTCAGCCGGACCATTCTACTTCCGCAGGAAATTGACGTAGACGCCTCCGAAGCGAGCGAGAAGCACGGCCTCCTCATACTCCGACTCCCCAAGATGGACAAAAGCCGTCAGACGAAGCTCAAGGTAAAGTCTAATTGAACACCAAAACAAAAACCGCCTATTGCGGTTTTTGTTTTGCGGAAATGCCCGAGGACGAATCAGAAGACACTGTGCACTTGGCCCACCCACCCAATCCGCGTGCACGACTGCTGTTTGGGGAGAAAAGAGGGCAAAACAGCAGTCCTCCCTCAACGGCTCACCATTTTTGCAAACGGCTCATTTAGCCGCTAAATGAGCCGTTTGTCTCTGGCGTGAGCCGTTCAAGAGAAGATTTTCAGATTTTTTCGTAAAAAACAGCTACTCCGGTCTTTCCAGTTTGCTTG
Organism: Patescibacteria group bacterium; assembly: GCA_038057695.1. Classification (GTDB taxonomy): domain Bacteria; phylum Patescibacteriota; class Minisyncoccia; order Phycocordibacterales; family UBA10002; genus UBA10002. The sequence goes on from JBBUCR010000182.1 coordinate 8,737, forward strand.
ATGCGATTTTCTTTTTCGAGCGTTTGGAGATACCGAGTTGCCGTTGCGTCCGAAACGCGAAGCAGTTTCTCAACTTCGTCATTGGTAATTTCCCCCTTTTCAGAAAGCCGAGTCATAATTTTGTCCAATCTTTTTCGTTTCGTTGCTTGGATTTTCGCGTTTGCAGCAGCGAGATTGCCGTGCGGGCGAATTGTGGTCGTTGCATTTTGCGATTGAGAAGATTGCGGCTCTGCGCGAGCAGGAGAGCTTGATTGCACGGGTTCGGGTTGCGTTTGCGGTTCGGGAGTAGGTTCGGGCACGGATTCGGAAACTTCCGCCTGCGCGGCAGTTTCCATTGGTGGAGTCTTGCCCGTTTCAGTTTCGCTTTGCGAAAGTGATTCGGGTTCGAGAGCGGGAGCCGCCGCCTCCGGCTGCGGTGGCGTGGGTTCAGCGGCCGGAGGAGTTACCGGCTCGCTCGCTTGCCCGGCACCGGCTTCGGTGTTTAGGGGTAGAGCTTGCGTATTGGCGAGAGGTGTTGAAGTTTCGTCGGGCATGGAAATACTGTTATTAAAATATCAGTTTTATTTTCAAAATCGTTAATTCTTTACATTAAACTCTCGCTCAAAACGATTTCCGAATATAATTTCCTTGCTGGTTCTTTATTTATTTGCTCTTTATCCTTAAGTAGGGTTTCTATTTTTTCAACTACCTCTTTCGGTGTGAGACCGTGTCTTTTTCTAATAACACCTCGGAGTTCTCGGCTTAATTTAATATCCAATTTTATTAGGCGAACCGAGCCCTGCACTAAGCTCATCCATTTTTTGGTATCTTCATTCTGACTCCTTTTTGCCTTTTCAATTCTATCCAAGACCTGCCTTTTTAGCAGTTCAAGGTATCCACAACGATTATTCTCTATCTCGTTCGCCCTGTCCTGAAATACTAATCTAATGGTTTCTGTGATTTCGTGATGATTTTCATAAATCGAAACTGCCTTGGTACTTGCATCACACTCAAGTACTGACAAAATCTGCCAATCGTTTTCATCAATCACATTGCCTTCTTTATCTGCCAGATATAATTTATATATATCTTTGGCTCGGCAATAGACGACAACGCCTCGCTTATTGCGAGAAAGTCCACAGTGAGCCAAGTTGGGCAGAGCGAGTGCCTTCTTATATTCCTCTGGGTATTTTTCTTTAAGCCTCCTCCAATTAACTTTCTGCTTCTGGGAAACTGATTCTATGTCATGCTCCTCCAAAGCGCGAGCATCTTCCGCGTACATTTCGTAAAATTTTTTATCAACAAGCTTTTCGTCCTGAGAAATCACCTTGTCGTCTCCACCGAATCTAGTTTGTATTTCTTGAATTCTTTTCTCTATTTTCGCCTTAATACCTATTCGTAGTTCTGCCTCAAGTTGCGGAAAGAAGTTATACACCCATATCTTTGGATTGATGCTTCCAATTCTATCAATTCTGCCAACGCGCTGAATAATTCTCACCGGGTTCCAATGAAGTTCATAGTTGATTATTACCTGACCGTCTTGCAGGTTTATACCCTCACCAAGCACTTCCGTGCTTACCAATATGTCTATCTCGTTTTTTGCAGTTACTTCAATACCGCGTTTTTTCAGATATTTTCGGTTTGATTCTGTTTTCGGGGAAAAGAGAGCCGCTTTTTCAAGCACGCCTCCAGAACCCCCAGAAACATGCTCAGCGCGCTTAAAATGTTTTTTCAATTCTTCGCCGATATACCGAGCGGTAGTGGCAAACTGTGTAAATATCAATATCTTCTTCCCTTCACATTTTTCCTTTCCATCTTCTTGCAAATGCGCCAAAAGAGCCGAGCCCATAAAAGTTTTGCCTAATCCGGGGACATCAGCCAAAAAGACACCCCGATATTTTGCAAGCGATGATAGGCGTCTATCACCGCATGTTTTTGATACAGAAAGAGTTTGGGGACATCCTCATTAAATTCAATTTTTTCTTTCTCGCGGTCATCATCCAAAGAAAATATATCGTGCAAAATACGCAAATAAATACGAAATGGCGTTACTTCCTTATTTAACGCCCAGGACTCTTCAAGCGCTTTACCGGCAAGCGCCGTAAAATCGCAGTCATTAGAGAGTTGCCATTTTTCATCAAACCACTTTTCAAGTCTTTTTACTTGCTTTTCGTCAGACAGTCGGACATTAACTTCGGTATTTGTTGCAAAGCCGGAAATAGAAATGTTGCTTGAACCGGTGAAAACGACGGATTTATTCGCGTCTTTGTTGATTAAATAAACCTTTGCGTGAAGTATTTCTTTTGTATAAATTCTTATGGTTATCTTTTTTTCCGCCAGTTTTTGAGCGAACCACGCTATAAATTCCGCGTTTTCTTTTGACGGTTTTAGCTTGCCTGCTTTTTCCAAGAAAGTAAGCGCTTCATTTTCTAAAATCTCTTTCTTCTGCTCCGGCGTTTGGTAGTATTGCGTTTCTAAAATATCGGCCACCGCCTCGTCCCTAAATCTTTCCGCCATTAGCATTGTCTCAGCCGTATGGCGGTTCGTTGAAGGACTAATAAGAATTTGGAGTGATTCTAGCTCGTCTATGCCGCCTTTTAGCTCTTTCAACCCGGAAATGAAAAACCAGCCAACGGCAAACTTGGCGCTTTTCGCGCCTTTCAATTCTTTTTTCAGCTCATCGGAAAACTTCTGCTCCGGAGTGGTGATGATGTTTTTCGGCATAATTTGCTAGTTCTATCCGTTTCAGTTTTTCTACAAGATGGGAGAAAAACTGAAATGACTACAGATATTTTTTAATCTCCCGTTCCAGCCCAGCTTTGAAAGTGCGAATCATTGGCCAATGACTCTTTGGGAGGAATCGCTTAAGCTCAAGGTCAAATCGGATGTTGCTTGCTTGAAGCGTGTCAAGCGCGCCTTGTAACAGCTCCTTGCTTTTTACTGGGACCATATTCGCGCGCAGTAGGAAGTAAAAATCATAGAAGTCCCTCGGCTTCTTGCGTGATAGAAGCGCGGCAATTTTTCCTTCCACTATCTGTTCCTGTACAAGTTGCAACAAGGTGTAGGGCGGTACGAAATCGCTTGCAATAGTCACGAATTCTCCTTTATCCTTCTTGCCGTTTCGCAATGATATCTCAATTTGTGTTGCTATCCTGTCGCCATTACTGCCAAAGTGCATGGTTGCAAGATACCCGCCGGCAGTTTCTGTTGCCTCGGTGAGTTCAGTATCAACCCCTTCCCGCTCAATTTCGGCAAGGGTGTTAATCACCGCGCGTTCAATTTTCTTGATATCCTTTACGCTTGAACTGAAATCAAGGTCTTCTGAAAAACGCGGGCTCTGATATATGAGGCGGAGCGCTGTACCGCCCTTAAAATAGATATCGCCTGCCTCCGGCTGCTTGTAGAAATACAAGAGAAAAAGGTGCTGAAAATACTCGCGCCATACATTGACTGCCTCGGTCTGATACTTCTTGGTTAGGGTTTGAATAATTTCTGCGGTAATCATAGGTTTTGGACAATCTGCATGAGCCCGGGACGCTCAAACAATTTGGCGTAACGGATTATTTTCTTGCGGTCAAGACCTTTTATGGTTAGGCGGTCATTCATTTGTCGCTTCCCGAGAGAAACGAAATAAAGATAGTCCGCAACCGCCTTTTCCGGCTCGGCGAGCAAAACGCTTCGCGCTCGGTCCCGACCGTCTTGTACCAGCCCGTATCCGGTAAACGCTTGCTTTTTTATTTTGAAATACTCAAAGCCACGATCCACCACCGTAAAGGTGCGCGTTGGTTTTGTGGTGGCCGAGGTAAGCGCGTACACGATTTCAGGAATAATGCCGTGGCGCGCCAGCGCGTATTCAAAAGAAAGGTAAGATGGTTGATATAGAGTGTTGGCAATCTCCTCGCCGGAAGGCATCCTCTCCTCAAATGCGTAGAGTCCGGGTTTAAGGCGCACGAACATCCCCTTCTTGGCGTAGGTTTCAAGAAAATACTTGGTCTGCGGATGCGAGCTCCTGAAAATGCGCTGAGATTCCTGCGTGGTGAACAAGGACACCCTCTGCGTGAGGAGTTCTTTCCGTATGGACAATATTGATAGAATCTTCTGTTTCATTAAAGTGTATTAAACACTACTTTACTGAAATCAGTTTATATCCTCACGCTGTGAGTGTCAAGACTGTTCAGCGTCTTCGGGCGCTCCTATACCACAAAATCGGGCTAGTTTTCCCCAAATTACGAAACACCCAATCACCGTGAAAAGAACTTCAACACGAAAACCCG
>JBBUCR010000183.1:0-4635 GCA_038057695.1 Patescibacteria group bacterium
GAATCTTCCCGTCAAGTGACCGGAAGAGCGTGGGTGTTGTTGTTTCAAAAAAGAAAGAATCGGTACGCTTTGTCAGTGGACTTCTAGGGTCCCGAATGAGATTCAACGCGATAGTAGGCGAGTATCAGCGTGCATTTACGGATGTATGCCGCCGAATTCAGTATCACTCAACCGAGAGTCGCGCGGGTTACGGCCTTAGCGAGAGTGGTTGTTTCATACTCATAAAAAACGAAGATACTTGGTACGATTAAGCTTTCGGAGCAGGTTAACGGCTTGTCAGAATCGCCCATCAGTCTTTAACAACAGGTCAAGGTGCAATAAAGGGGATGCGATTCCCGGCTCCTCACGGTATACTTAGGCGACAAGTGTCTCTTTATTTTTAACTCGCATAATATATGCAATCAGTGACAAAGGCGGAGTGGGTACTCCGAATCGCCGTTGCCGGTGAATTTATCGGACACGGCGTGTTCGCGCTTCAAGGAAAAAAGGACTGGATAGAATGGTTCGCGCAGTTTGGTGTTGCCGATGCCGGTCTTGCCGCGCAACTTTTGTTTATTGTTGGGCTACTGGATAGTTGTCTCGCGCTTCTCATTCTCTTCCGTCCCGTCCGGATAGTGCTTCTCTGGATGGCGCTCTGGGGATTTTGGACCGCGCTCATCCGCCCGCTTGTCGGTATGCCGGTGTGGGATTTCATAGAGCGATGGGCGAATTGGGGCGCGCCGCTCGCGTTGTTGTATTTGGTCGGTTGGCCGAGAACTGTTCGCGAGTGGTTCAAGTAATCCATCAGATGTATGACACACGTTGCAATTATCGGAGCCGGAGCAATCGGGCAGGCGCTCGCGCATATTCTAGATGGAAACAAGGAAAACCGGCTTGCCATGTTTGATAAAGACGCGACGAAGGTTACCCGCGCGGCTCTACCGCTTCAGGAAGTGGTGCGGGACGCGGAAGTCATCTTCATGTGCGTTCCTTCATGGGCGATGCGAGACGCCCTTGTTGAAATGAAAGCATATGTGAAGAAGGACGCCATCGTCGTATCCCTCGCGAAAGGCCTTGAAGGCATGCATAAAAAGACTATGGACCAACTTCTTACCGAGTGTTTACCGTTACACCGGATAGCACTCCTCGGTGGACCCATGCTCGCCGCCGAGTTTATGGAAGACCTTCCCGGCGTTGGGTACCTTGCCACGAAGCATAGTGAGGTTGCAAAGCGGGTTTCCGACCTGTTCGCGGGCACGATTCTTTCGCTTGAAACCACACAGGACGTGCGAGGGGTCGCGCTCTCGGGCGTCCTCAAAAATATTTACGCGCTGGGACTCGGCATCGCGCAAGGCCTTTCGTGGGGGAATAATCAAAAGGGGTGGTACCTCACCGCCGCACTCGGTGAAATGGTGGCGATGGTGGAACAATTCGGAGGGAAGCGCGAAACCGCCTACTCACTCGCGGGCATCGGAGACCTCGTCGCGACCGGTTTCAGCGAATATTCACACAACAGCCAGTTCGGCGAGGAAATCGCGCGGACGGGCGTGTGTCGTCATAGACAAAGCGAAGGGTATGAATCACTCCCGCTTCTTTTAGGACTGCTCAAGGAAGAAAGGAGCGCATTTCCGGTCTTCTTTGCGCTTGAAGAAATCATTTTGAACGGTAAAGATGCGAACGAAATATTCACAAAACTTATCCGGCGCCTCGTCTAAAACGGCTGGAAGAGCGGCGCTTGTCCTTGATGTCGGAACGACCGGCGTGAAAGCGTTTGTCTTTGGAGAAGATGAACGCGTTCTGTCACGCGCTTCATTACCGCTCTCAAAATCGTTTCCACAGAAGGAATGGGTAGAGCAGGATCCGTTTCAGATTCTCGCTGTATCAAAAAGAGTGCTTCAGGAGGCACTGTCTCAAAGCGGCCAGAAGGCGGACGATATCGCACGGTTTGGCATAGCGAATCAGCGCGAGACGACGATTCTCTGGGACCGCGCTACCGGAGAACCTGTCTATCCGGCGATTGTGTGGGAGGACAAGCGGACCAAAACGGTTTGCGAACACCTCGCGCGAACGCGCGGTGAGATGATTCTGAAGAAAACAGGACTTCAGGCGGATTCGTATTTTTCCGCAACCAAGGTTGTTTGGATACTGGATACTGTTTCCGGCGCGCGCAAACGCGCGGAAGCAGGGGAACTTTGCTTCGGCACGGTTGATTCGTGGCTTCTGTGGCAATTGGGAGGAGGGCACCCACACGAGACGGACATCTCCAACGCCTCGCGGACGTTACTTTTCAATATACACACGAAGCAATGGGATGAAGAATTACTCTCGCTTTTTCATATTCCACAGGGGCTACTTCCGGACGTGCAACCGTCGGCATCGGACTTTGGGACACTCATACCGGAACTATGTGGCGGGTCTATTCCTATCCGCGCCGTCGCGGGAGACCAGCAAGCGAGCCTGTTTGCGGCGGGAACCGAGGTTGGGACGACTAAAATTACGTTTGGGACAGGCATTTTCATTATGCAAATAGTGGGGGAGGATTTAGAGATGCATCCGCCGCTCTTTACCGCGCTCACGGCGGGTAAGAAAGGCGCGTCGCGGTTCGCGGTGGAAGCAAAAATTGAAGCGTGCGCCGAGTGCGTTACGCCGCTTATCGGGCGGGAGCCGGAACTTAACGCGCTTTTGGATGGATTCGCGGCGAGTGTCGCTCACTTTGTTGGACTTCTCCCGATTCGTCCCAAGGAACTCGTGATTGACGGCGGGGTTACCCAAGCCCCACATCTTAAAGTTGCGATTGAGCGAGCCACGGGGCTTCCCACCCGCGAACACGCCATTTTTGACGGCACCGCACTCGGTATCGCTCGGCTTTTAAAGGCATAGCCCGCTTATCAAAAAACGGCTCAACGGCATTAGCCGTTGAGCCGTTTCGCCGTTTCCTTCGTTTCGCCACGCATCAACCCACGGCATTGACTCATTCGCAACCGGCGCATACACTTTTGCTATGGCATCCAATTCGGACCAGCACATCGGAAGAGTCCCCAGTCCTTTCGTGCCCACGCCAGCACAAGTGGCGGACGAACTGTACTATGACGCGATGGAGATGCTTGACGGCAGTATTCGCGCGGCAAAGCAGGCCGCGCCGCTTCTCCTCAAGGCATTGAAACTTGACCCCGCCTATGTCCAGACGCATATCGGTCTTTCGCATGTGTACGGCAATATGAAAAGGAAGGAGAAAGCGCGGGAGCATATCCTCACCGCATACGAGCAAACACGGAAAGAATTCCCGAAGTGGCCGAAGCGAATGGTATGGGGCGATATAGACAACCGCGCGTATATGCGGGCGATTCAGTATCGGGCAGACCTCCATACCGATGACGGCGAGAAAGAGCAGGCGATAGAGCTACACCGCTTGCTTCTTGCGCTCAATCCGAACGACAATCAGGGCGTGCGCTACACGCTTGCGGGACTCTATGCCGGAATAAGCGGTGAGGAAATTAACCGTATGTTTGACGAAGGCAATGAGAAGCAGGATTGGGACGCGCTTGAACTGTTGGTGCAGGAGCAAAACAAACGCCACCATTTTTGGAAAGGCCCAAAGTGGACAAAACCGCGGGGAAGACGTCCGTCTTAACAACTCATAACCGCCAAACGAAACGTGAGTACTCCCAACTATACGGACGATATGCTTCACTATCTCGCGTGGCGATTGTTTCAGGAGATGTACGGCGCGGTGGAGTGGGTGGAGGGGGAGGCGGAGCGGATTACTACGCTGGTTGCCGAAGCTGGAAATCGGTTGACGGATGAGGAAAGAAACGTCGTTGAGAATCGCGTTCTGCGGATGGGCAATGAGTATGAGGAGTTTGTGTCGGAGCGGGTACGCGAGGAATATGCAGACGAGTATGATGACGGGAACAATGACTTCCACTTTGCGCCGATTGAGATTAATTGGCGATTCTATGAGCTCTGGAAGCAGGGCGTTGCAAAACGGCGAACCGTCAAAATAAAGTATGACTCGCCAACATCGGGTATGCACGAACGTTTGGTTGACCCGTACAAATCAAGTGCTCCCTATGGAGAAGGGTACTGTCATACCCGAAAAGAAGTCCGTAAGTTTCGCTTTGACCGAGTGATTGAGATAACACTTACGGATAACCAATTTGAAAAGCCGAAGCAGAGTTGAGCGGCAGAGAGCGTACGGCTTTTTCTGTCGTTTGTTGCATGAGTCATTTAGCAATAGCATACGAACGTACACTATTGCTAAACCTTTTGGTGACCCTCCGACAAAACGGCTCAACGGGTATTCCCGTTGAGCCGTTTTTCCGTTTCGCAACCCCCCGCTTTTATATCTGACGGAGAAAGTGATAGGATGACTGATGTACGCGGAAGAAAGGACTGCAAAAAATGCAATTTTTGTTTGCCTTGTTTCCGCGCTGGACGATTCAACCAAGGTGAACATTATGCGGGGGTTATAAGTGAGGGTGATATGAGATGGGATAAATTAAAACTAAAGGAAATGTCTTTTCAAGTAGCCAAATGGTGCAAAGAGAAAGGTCGAGCTTTCTTAATTAGGTCTGCATCTTTTCTCAAAATGCACCATGATACGATTCTTGCTGTACTCATTCCCGCAATTGCTGTTATTTTCGGCTTTCTTGCTTC
>JBBUCR010000184.1:0-5045 GCA_038057695.1 Patescibacteria group bacterium
CATGCATCCTGGATTGCTTCGGGCTTCGCCCTCGCAATGACAGTCCAGATTTGGGGTTCGTAATTCACAGTATTCTACATTCCCTATTCATGAATCTCGTTAGAGGCCGCGGACGCCGTGTGATACTACATCTTCACTATGAAAAACAATCTACATAAAAATAGCTCCAGTGTTGAGAAAAGTAACCGCCCGCGTCCTACCTCTAACGGGATGAAGATTTTAATTCTCGACAACTTCGACTCCTTCACGTACAACCTCTACCAACTGGTGGGGGAGATTCTTGATGCGCGTCACAAGCCGTTCACCGTAGACGTTTTTCGTAACAACGAAATTACCGCGAAGGAAATCAAGGCCAAGAAATACAATCGTGTTATTATTTCCCCCGGTCCCGGAAGCCCTGACGATGAAAAGTATTTCGGTGTCGGCAAAGACATCCTGCTTGATATCGGCCGTACCGTCCCCACACTTGGCGTGTGTCTCGGCATGCAAGGCATCGCGCACTACTATGGCGGCAAGGTGGTGCGCGCGAAACAAGTCATGCATGGGAAAACAAGCTTGGTGAAGCATGACGGCAAAGGTGTATTCACAGGGCTGCCGCAACACCTAGAGGTAATGCGGTATCATTCTCTTGTCGTGACCGACCTGCCGAAGGAGCTTCTGGTGACGGCGACGACGGAGGATAGCGAAAAAGAAATCATGGGACTTCGTCACGAAACATTCCCCCTAGAAGGCATGCAGTTTCATCCGGAGTCATTCGCCACCGAAGGAGGAAAGGTTATGTTACAAAACTTCTTATTCCGATAATGCCATTCCCGCGGCGGAGTAGTCGTAGACTATGCTGGAATCCAGGACTATGAAAAATATTTCCGAAACAATTTCGCAACTTCAATCCGACAAAACTCTTTCAGAAAAAGAAGCCTTTGATTTGCAGTCTTCAATCCTTCGAGGTGAAGTGCCAACACAGACGCTACTCGACATCTTTACTGCCCTTCAGAACCGAACGCTCGCGAGAGATGAGTTACAGGGTTTTTTCAAAGCATCGCAAGCGGCGATGCGTGTGCTTCCTTCGAGCATTGAAACGCTCGACACCTGCGGTACCGGCGGCGACGGGAGCGGCACGTTCAATATCTCAACCGCAGCCGCGCTTCTTTGCGCCGCAGCCGGCGTACCGGCAGCAAAGCACGGCAATCGCGCGGCTTCCAGCAAGTGCGGCAGTGCCGACGTGCTTGAAGCGCTTGGCGTGCACATTGAGCTTTCGCCGGAGCAGGCCAAGAAAATCTTGGAAAAGACCGGATTCGTATTTTTGTTCGCACGGAGTTATCATCCCGCTTTCAGACATGCGGGTGAGGCGCGCAAAGCGTTCGGCAGAAAAACCTACTTCAATCTCCTGGGGCCCCTGCTCAATCCCGCGAAGGCGGCATATCGGGTGCATGGCCTCGCTGATTTTAGTTTGGCGCGTATGCTCGGCGACATTCTCATGGATTCGGGCGTAAAGCGTATGTGGCTCGTTCACGCTCGGGACGGGATGGACGAAATCAGTCCCGCGAGCGCCACGGAGGTTCTAGAGAGGACCGGGAGGGAAGCACGGACCTTTCACATTAATCCGAAAGAGCACGGACTCGCCTCTGACGACCGAAGCGCTTTACGGGGCGGCGACGCGAAGGAAAACGCGGCGATACTTACGGCGGTTTTGGCGGGGAACGGAACGAAGGCGCAGAATGCGGCGGTTATCCTCAACGCCGCCGCCGGGCTTACGGTATACGGGAAGGTTACGGATTTCGGTGGAGGAGTGGCACTCGCCTCCGACATTCTCGCTTCGGGCAAAGGGTATGAGAAGCTACAGGAAGTAATTAGGGCAAGCCAGAGCATATAACGCACAGCGTAGAACGTGTCGAGCCAGAAAATTCTTCCGTTATACGTTACAAGCTGTACGCGATACATTTCATGAACGTCTTAACCAACATCATCGCAAACAAGAAGAAGGAAATCGCACGTGCAAAGCGGCGGCTTTCGCTTGCGGAAATCGCTCGGTTCGCGGAAACATATAAGCGCGAAGAGCGTTCATTCAAAAAAGCGCTCCGGCACAAACCCATTGGCCTTATCGCGGAAATCAAATTAAAGTCGCCTTCACTAGGGAAGCTTACGGGCGGCGGTTTTGAAGAACTGGCAAGGCTTTACGCGAAGAGCGGAACGAGTGCCATTTCGGTTTTGACTGATAAGAAATACTTTAACGGCTCCATAGACTATATCGCGAGGGTGCGCGCTATCGCTCCCCAGCCGATTCTGCGGAAAGACTTCATCATTGACCCCTATCAGGTCTATGAAAGTGTGCTTGCCGGTGCGGACGCAGTACTGCTCATTGTCGCTGCGCTTACTCAAAAGAAACTGGGAGAGCTTCTCGCACTTACCGGACGACTTGGTCTCGACGCGCTTGTTGAAGTACATTCCGAAAGTGAGCTGGAGAAGGCGCTCAAAGCGGGAGCGAAGATTATCGGCATCAACAACCGCAACTTGAAGACGCTGCACATTAATGTGCGCACCACAGAGAAAATAATGAAAAGCGCGCCGAAAGGAAAAACATACGTGAGCGAATCCGGCATTTCCTCAAAGGAGGATGTGCTTCAGGTCAAAGCTACGGGCGTTCATGCTATTCTTGTTGGAAGCGCCATCGTCACCGCTCCCGACCGCATCGCGAAAATCCGTGAACTGATGCTGAAGTGAATTGTCTTACCTCTTCCCCTCTTTAGAGGGGGAGAATGAGAGGGGGTGTCGTATTCTAAATTCTTAATTCCAAATTCTATATTCATGAAAAAAGGCTACTTCGGCCAATACGGCGGTCAATTCGTTCCCGAAACGCTTATGGCGGGGCTGGAGGATTTAGAGCGCTCATATAAAAAATTCCGAAAAGACAAAACCGCGCAAAAGAAACGACAAGACCTTCTCACGAATTTTGTCGGTAGGCCAACCCCGTTGTATTTCGCGGAACGCTTAACGAAGCACTGCGGCGGCGCGAACATCTATCTGAAACGCGAAGACCTCGCGCATACCGGCGCGCATAAAATTAACCACGCCGTCGGGCAGGCGCTTCTCGCCACGTTCATGGGGAAGCGGCGCATTATCGCGGAAACAGGCGCGGGACAACACGGTGTCGCCGCCGCGGCCGCCTCGGCTCTGCTCGGACTTGAATGCGTCGTCTATATGGGCAAAGTGGATATGGAACGGCAGAAGCCAAACGTGCTCCGTATGCGCCTTATGGGCGCGAAGGTCGTGGAAGTAACGGCCGGGAGCCAAACGCTCAAGGATGCCATTAATGAGGCGATACGCGACTGGGTCGCCAATGTCAAAGACACCTACTATCTTCTCGGTTCCGTGCTCGGTCCGCATCCGTACCCGACGATTGTCCGCGATTTTCAGAAAGTGGTCGGTAAGGAAGCGCGAAAGCAAATTCTTGCGGCAGAAAAGCGACTTCCCGACACACTCATCGCCTGCGTGGGCGGAGGAAGCAACTCTATCGGGCTGTTTTCGGAATTCTTAAAACATCCGGATATCAAGATGATTGGCGTGGAGGCGGGAGGAGAAGATATTCGCTCCGGCAAGCACGCCGCACGTTTTGAAGGCGGACGAACCGGAATTCTCCACGGCACGCTCTCGTATGTCTTGCAGGACAAGGACGGCCAAATACGGAATACGCACAGCGTCTCGGCAGGACTTGATTATCCGAGCATCGGTCCCGAACACGCGAACTTTCACGACAACGGGCGGATTGTCTACACGCACGCGACCGACACCGAAGCGCTTCACGCGTTTAAACTCCTTTCAACATTGGAGGGCATCATTCCCGCGCTTGAATCGGCGCACGCGGTGGCGGAGGCGCTCAAGGTCGCTCCGAAAATGTCCAAAGATAAAATCATTATCGTGAACCTTTCCGGCCGCGGCGATAAGGATTTAGATACGGTTATCGGTTATCTTAATTCTCCCTTTATAAAAGGGAGCACTACGTCTTCGTAGGAGGGATTTTCTTGCTCGTATTTTCGTAACCGTTCGTAGTTCGTATTGTATGAATATGACCTCAATTTCTAAAAAATTCGCAGGGGTAAAAAATGAGCATCGTACCGCCTTCTTGCCGTTCGTCGTGGCAGGCGACCCTGATTTCACAACAAGCCTCGCGGTGTTAAAGCGTCTCGCCGAGCACGCCGACCTTCTTGAGATCGGTTTTCCCTACAGCGACCCGCTCGCGGATGGGGCGGTGATACAGGCGGCGGACGGCCGTGCGCTCGCATCGGGTATGAATACCGACAAGGTATTTGACCTTATTTCACAGATTCGGACGTTTTCGAATATTCCAATCACGGTACTGGTGTACGCGAACCTCGTGTATCAAAAGGGTATTGATGCGTTTTATCGCAAAGCGAAGAAGGCGGGAATAGACGGCGTCCTCTTGCCGGATGTGCCCGTGGAAGAATCAAAACCGTTTGTTTCGGCGGCAGAGAAGTACGGCATTGATCCGATTTTCCTCGTCGCGCAAACGACCACTAATGACCGGTTGAAGAACATTCTGAAATACGCGACCGGGTACCTCTATCTTGTCTCGGTGCTTGGTGTGACGGGGAAGCGTAAGGTATTTTCTACGGACACAACAACTTTTATTAAGCGAATTCGTTCAGCAACCAAACTCCCGCTCGCTGTCGGCTTCGGTATTTCCACTCCCGAGCAAGCGAGAGTGTTTGCAAAGGCGGGCGCGGACGGCATTATTGTCGGGAGTGCCATCGTGGACATCATCGCGAAACACGGCGATAGCCCTCTCGTTACCGATTTCATCAAACAATTCTCGTCTCTTCATTCTCCCTTTGTAAAAGGGAGTACCGCCTGAGGGCGGGGAGGGATTTCCCCCTCCCTCTTTAGAGGGGAAGCATGAGGTGGGGTGTTCGTATTTCGTATCTTTAGTTCGTACGTTCGTATTATATGAAAGTCAAAATCTGCGGTATCAAAACTCTTTCTGCCGCCAAAGCCGCTATCTCTGCCGGTGCCGATTTTCTTGGTCTCAA
>JBBUCR010000185.1:0-3869 GCA_038057695.1 Patescibacteria group bacterium
AGTTTGATAAGCGCGAAACTATCAAAAAGCGCGAAACCGAGAGGGATATCCGCCGACTAAATCATGAACGAAGTTCATGATCGTCCGAACAATTTTATGAAGGTAAAATTGTTTTAGGAGAGATGAAAGGCTAAAACAATTTCTTTCCTAAAGCGTCCGAGCCGCTCGGAATAGCTCAGAAAGAAATTGTTCGCCCGATCAACGAAGTTGATTTAGGGAAAGAACGTTGAAAATTACTGTCATTCACTTAAAGCATGTTTTACTCGGTTTATATTTTGTATAGCCTGTGTGATAAGAGGCTATATGTAGGTTGTACGAGCAACTTACTAAACCGATTAAGTCAGCACCAAAGTGGAAATGTCCAAGCCACTAAGTTTCGGCTCCCTGTTGAATTAATACATTCGGAACAGTTCAAGAATAAGGCTCAGGCTTTCAACCGAGAACGATTTCTGAAAAGTCTTTGGGGAGCGAGAGAGGAGAAGAAGATTCTTAAGGGTTACTTGGACGGTGGGGCTAAAACAATTTCTTCTTCCTAGAGCGTTCAAGCGAACGCTTGGAGTAGCTAGAAATTGTTCGCCTAAACATATTTTGTCTGCAAAATATGTTTTAAGGGGATGACAGGCATAGACATATGGTCTCCTTTTTTCTGCGCATTGTGGAACTCCGGTACTTCCTTAAACTGCCGGAAACATTAAGTGCAAAAAACTTAATTACAAAAGCCAAGTCCATCGTCTCGCCGTATTTCGGCGAACGTGAGCTCGCTTTCGCTTACGCTTCGGCGTAAGTGACATCTATCTTCCCGACGTCCGATAGGGATACATAGGTGTTATACATTCGGAATCGAGTGTGTTGCTTGTAGTCGTAGACTATGCTTCTCGGCTCACGCTTTAACCTAAGAGAATCGGCGTTAAGACATTCTGTTACTTTTATAGTCTTGGCGCTTAACGTCCCGCGAGGGACAAAGAGTAACTACACAATGTAGAACCGGAAAAAAGAATCATGTGCACCCGGGTTCAATTCCCGGCTTCTCCATAGAAAAACAAAAACGCTCATTCGAGCGTTTTTGTTTTTCATCTTTCCAGCTATTCAAGAGTCAAAAAATGCGCTAGAATCCACTTGCTATGGCTCCCCTGAAAGACAATATGAAAGAGGTAAAAGAAAGAGGGAAAAAAGCTCTCAAGTCCCTTTCGCCCAAAGGTGATGGCCCGAAAAACACTCCGCCGGTCCGGCCTGGGAGAGAACTCCTGAATAACGCGATGAGCATGTTGTTCATTTTCCTCGTGCTTATGATGCTGTATTCGTTCATCACCGAGCGGAAGGCGCCGGTTTCCGCCATTCCCATTTCCGAAGTCGCGGCCGATGTGGCGCGCGGAGACGTCTCGGAAATACGCCTTTCGGGCGAGACGCTCACGGTTGTGTACGCGAAGGGAAGCGTGGAGAAGAAAGCGCAGAAAGAACCCGGAGCATCGCTTTCCGAAACTCTGAACAATTACGGCGTACCGACCGACAAACTGCAGGCAGTGAGAATTTCGGTTGAGAAGGAAGGGGGATTTATGTTCTGGCTTATCAATCTTGCGCCGTTTATCATCCCGGTTCTTTTCATCGCTGTCTTCATTTGGTTTCTCACGCGGCAGGTGAAGGGCGCGGGTATGCAGGCGTTCACGTTCGGGCAGTCAAAGCCTCGGATTATCTTTCCGCACGACAAAAAACAGAAGGTGACCTTCAAGGATGTTGCCGGCGTGAAGGAGGCGAAGCAGGAGCTCGCGGAAATCGTGGACTTTCTCAAAAATCCGAAAAAATTTTTGGATATCGGCGCGCAGATACCGAAAGGCGTGCTTCTTATGGGCGCGGCGGGGACGGGAAAGACGCTTCTCGCGCGCGCGGTGGCGGGGGAGGCAGGCGTGCCATTCTTTTCCATTTCCGGTTCGGAGTTTGTGGAGATGTTCGTCGGTGTCGGCGCCTCGCGCGTCCGCGACCTCTTCAAGATGGCGAAGCAGGCGGCCCCCTCCATTAACTTCATTGACGAAATTGACGCGGTGGGGCGCGTGCGGGGGTCCGGCATGGGCGGAGGAAACGACGAGCGCGAACAGACGCTCAATCAAATACTCGTTGAAATGGACGGGTTCGAACAGCACGACAAAGTGATTGTGATGGCCGCAACAAATCGGAGCGATGTGCTGGATACCGCACTTATTCGGCCGGGGCGATTCGACCGGCGCGTGACGGTAGATCTTCCGGACCGTCATGACCGCGAGGCGATTCTTGCCGTACACGCGACGAAGAAGCAGCTTGCGGAAGATGTGAACCTTCGCGTCGTGGCCGAGCGAACTCCCGGATTTTCCGGCGCCGACCTGCACTCCATCGTGAACGAGGCCGCGATTCTCGCCGCTCGCGAGAACCGGCTTAAGGTTGCCCAGTTTGATTTAATCCGTTCCATTGAGAAGGTGATGCTCGGTCCCGAGCGTAAGAGCCATCTGCTTTCCGAAGCCGAAAAGAAAATCACGGCGTATCACGAAGCGGGGCACGCGCTCGTTTCCTCAGTGCTTCCGTACGCCGACCCCGTGCATAAAGTTTCCATTATCGCGCGCGGACGCGCGGGAGGGTACACACTGAAACTTCCGCTTGAAGATAGGAAGCTCCAGTCGCGTAAGGAATTCTTGGACGATATCGCCGTCACGCTCGGCGGCTACATTACCGAACTGATGCTCTTTGGTGATATCACGACCGGCCCCTCCAATGATTTACAAGTGGTGAGCGGACTTGCGCGCGATATGGTAACGAAGTACGGTATGTCGGACAAGCTCGGGCCGATTGCGTTTGAAACTTTGCTCGGAAGGATTGGCGGGCGGGGCATCCATGATGAAAAGGAATACTCGCAGAAAGTAGGGGACGCAATAGACGCGGAGGTCTCCAAAATTATCAATGAGGCGTATAAGCGCGCTGAAGAAATCCTTGTGAAGCACCGCCCCGCGCTTGATGCCATCGCCGCGAAACTGATTGAAGTGGAGACGCTGGAGCAGGATGAATACGAAAAAGTTATCATTGCTTTCGGCATCATGCCGAAGAAGAAAAAAGATATAGAGCATCAAAAATAAGACACGGAAGCGACACGGACGAAGAACACAGAACGAGACGGAACCTCTGTCATTCCCACGAAAGTGGGAATCCAGTCTTTCACTCCCCGCCTCAGTTGAGGAGGGGTGGCCGTAGGCTGGGGTGGTGGTGTTTCTCTCAATTTAGCAAACACTGACGGCCGTCAGTGTTTGCTAAATATCGCTTTTTGCGAAAGTGGCCAAATTACGTTACGATTTCGTGATGCAGAAAGATTTTGATGAATGGAATGAGATAAAGAAGAAGATTGAGGCAGAGATATTTCGGGAAAGGATGTGACGGCTATTAAAGAAGAGTTGCGCGAATTTCTTGATTAAAAAGTCGAAACCCCGCATCTCTGCGGGGTTTCTCGGAGCCTCAAAAGAGGCACTTTGTATCCACATAATACACCCGTCCGCACCCTAAAGTCAAGCTCAATTTTGCGAAAGCGTCCAATTTACGCTACGATTTCGATACACACGCCCGTAGCTCAATGGTGGAGCGTCCCGCTTATAAGCACAAGTGAGGAGTGGCGCACAAACTTCTTAGTTAGCGACAAGAGTGAGAAATAAAAGCGGCTTTGTGTTTTTATTTCTCATTTGAGGAGCTAACATGAGTTTGTATGACATCCGAACGCAGTGCTTATATGAATTGAAAATTTCAGAGTCCACCCCTAGCTCAATGGTTAGAGCACCGAGCTTATACCTCGGCGGTTCTTGGTTCGAGTCCAAGGGGGTGGACTCTGAAATAATTCATATATCGGGATGGTTGGGGGTTCG
>JBBUCR010000186.1:0-5388 GCA_038057695.1 Patescibacteria group bacterium
AGAAGCTAAAAGCTACTTTCCTCCCTCGGCGGCTTTCAGCTCCGCTTTCGCCGCCTTAATGGAGAGGAGCTGCGATGGGTCGCTCGTAATAATCTGGTCTTCCGTGTAGGAAGCGATGACTTTAATGGCGACGTGCTTCAGTCCCACGAAGAAAAGCCCCTCCCCCACGTCCGATTCAAGCAAAAGATATTTCTCCTCATCCGTGAGGTTAAAAATTGTCTGGAGCTTATCCACCACCGTCGGCGATTGCTTCAGAAGCATCTGCATTGATGAATTGGTGAGAATCGGAAGTCCATACGGCGATTTCAGAAAGTCGTCCACATCTTGCGTGATGGTGGACAAACCAAGGTAGTATTTACGGCCGCGCTTCGCGAGCCAGAGAAGGAATGACGCCGTATCCTCCGACTTCATCATCCACCACGCCTCGTCAATAACCATCAAGCGTTTTTTCAACTCCTTGCGGATAGAGTTCCAGATAAAATGCATGACGATATACATAGCGGCGGGCTTCAGCTCGTCCTCCATATCGCGGAGGGAAAAGACGATGAAGTTCGCGTTAATATCCACGTTGGACGGCTGGTTAATGAAACCCGACCATGTGCCGTGAGTATACTTTGAGAGACGCTGAACCAGACTTTCCCCTCCCTGCATACCGGCAAGCACCAGTTCAAAGTCGGAAAGAAGCGGAGGCTCTATTCTTGAAAAGTCGGAATCGGGGGTAATGTCCTTCAGCGCGTACGTTTCGGTTATCGCGCGGTCTATAATCGCGTCTTCTTCGGCGGAAAGTCCGCCAAGCAGGATTCGGAAAAGCCCGACAAGGTTGATAATGTTGGAACGAAGCACGTCGGCCGTCGATTCATCCTCCCGCGGGGCCGCAAGCTCAAATGGATTGATATGATGCTCGGAGTTGAGCGAAATATTGAAATACTTCCCTCCAGTCGCTTCGGCGAGAAATTCATACTCCCGTTCGGGGTCAATCACAAGAACATCGGTTCCGAACATAAGACTGCGCAAAATCTCCAACTTTGTCATATAGCTTTTGCCCGAACCCGACTTAGCCAATGTTATGGAGTTGTAGTTCTCAAGACTGAAGCGGTCAAACAGGATAAGCGACGAGTTATGGCGATTCACGCCGTAGAGAACGCCTTTGTTGGAAGTGAGGTTAAATGAAATGAACGGGAACACGCTTGAAAGCGGAGACGAGTTCAATTTGTTGTGTACCATAAGCTCGTCGTTCCCCAAAGGCGAGGTGCTTCTAAACCCTTGCTCTTGCTGGAATAATGCCGGTTTAATGATCACCAGCTTGCTTTCCAGAATGGATTTGATTTCATTTTCCGTCTTATCTAGTTCATCTTCGGTTGTGGCGTAAATAGTGAGGTAAATCCCGACGTCAAACAATTTCTCCTGCGCCTGCAGAAGGTCGTCGCGGAGCCGTTCCAAGTCTTGATAGGCCGTTTCAAGCATCGGGTCCCGCACGAGCCCCTTTTTCTCGCGGTCAGCCATCTGACTCTGCACCTCGGCGACTTTTTTCTGAAACTTTTTTAATACCTTCGCGGTATCCACAGGATGCACGAAAATGCTGATATCAAACACCTTATCCAAATTGATGATGGGCGCGAACCAACCCTCGGTCAGATAGCGAGGATATGAAATAACGAAAAACGTCCTCGTCATTTTTCCGCTGACATTCAGGGATTTCGGCCCGACTTTGAGCGCCGCCGGCGCGATAACGTCCTGCAGTTCCAGCTGGCCGGATTGATAAATTTCCTGCGGCAGAAATTCCGCAAGGTCATTATCGCCTTTTTTCTTTTTGAAGATGTCCCAAAAGCTCATAAAACGAATCAACTAATACACTAATCTGCCAATATCTGCGAATAAGAAAGACGAATCGGATGTGGCCTGTCCATAAACACCACTCTTTCCGCTTGCACACGGGAACTTCCAAAATTAACAAGAAGACCCAACTTGATTCCAGTAGCTTGGAGATAACGCTGTATTTGTCTAAAATCCGCCTCCTGTAAGAAGCGTTTTGCCTTAAATTCTAAAATAATTTTCTCGCTCACAAAGAAGTCTGTCTTATTACCGGTGTCCCCAATCGCAAACTCTCGCTTATACGGCATCTGACACTCTTTCAACCTCTGCTCAAACATATCAGTGTATTGTTTTTCCTTTCCGAACGACCCAATCTCGTTATGCACATCAAAACAAAAACCAACCAAGGTAAAAGAAAGCTCTGGATATAACAACTCAACTCGGTTCTTCTTATTGGCAGATATTAGTTGCATTCGTATTCGTAGATTAGTTTTAACTTTCCTGCACGGCCTTTTCGGTTTCTCCCGGATTAAACAATTGATAAAACACATCAACAATCTCCTCTGTTCCCAGTTGCGCCACCCGGACGCCGGTCCGGATAAGCCCCTGTTCAACCACGCTGACCCGCTGTTCAAGTTGTGTCCGATTCTCCTCAAATCCCTTCGGCCCTGTTTCGGGGGCTGGATTTTTCGCGCCGAACCCCTCCTTCAGTTTCATCGCCACCCCTCCTCCACTCGCGGAAAATTGCACGATGGCGGGAGAATACGGAACCACGATGAAGAAGGTTTTGTTCATGATATTCGTCCCCTCCGTGAACTTTTTGACGAAACCGATGTATTCGCGGGTTTGGAGCTTTAGCAACTCATTCTTCTGTCCCTTCTCACGTTCTTCAAGGAATGCGATATAGGGTTTGATGTCAAACCGTCTGGACTGGACGATAATTTACACGGAAAAATCAAGCGAGTTCAGAAAATTTTGGAACTGGGAAATAATCGCGGTTTGGTTGTCTTCGGACTTCAGGGCGAAGTTAATAGATGACGCCAAAAGAATAGCGCGGAGTCCGCCGTCTTTCAGGAGCACGATGCCGTCCCGTATCTCCTTTATTTTAACGAAGTCTTGTGAGGCTTTAGCGTTTACAGCAACCATAATGCGAATGTTACGAATTACTATGCGAATACCGCAAATGAAATGCGAATCCACGAATCATGTGGAGGCGGAACTATTGAGTACGCGTTTTGGAGACACATGCTCCTGTTGAAAGTTGACGACCAGTCCGAGCTTTAAGTTCAATACCGAAAGGTATCTCCGCATCTGAAAGTAGTCCTCTCTTGTTATGTGGTGTTTTGCCTTGAAGTCAACCACTAGTATACCCTCAATAATGAAATCAGGCACATTGCGTCCCGATTTTTCTCCTTCAAAAGACGAGGGAAGACGTATCTCGCGTATGTAAACGACCCCGGCTTTCTTTAGCTCTACTTCAAAAGCATCCGAGTATGTTTGTTCAGTCCGGAAACGCCCTAAGTCATTATGAACCTTGAAGCAAAGGCCGTTGATTTTATAGGAAAGGCCGGGGTGTACAACATCATCTCTCATATATGTAATGCGAATCTGCAATATGCGAATACCGCGAACCATTCGCACGCCCTATTCGCTAAGGGTTCTTAACCATTTGCAGTATTCGCATTCTTCATTCGCGGTATTTGCATTATATTTATCTCTTCACATTCTGATTGATATCAAGCGCCCATGTCAAATCCTTCAGCTTGCTTTCTGAAAGCGCTGGGAGCGGATTTCCCTTGTTTGAAACCTCCTTTGCCGCGTCACCTCGGCTTATTTGCCTCGGCACCCGTTTCCACAGATACAAACGATTTGAAATGGCGTACGCGATTGCGGCCTGCATCATAAAAATAAAAGGCTTTCCGTTGGGTTTGTAGAACGCGAGCGCGACCGTGAGCGCGGCAATAGGCGCGATGATAAGGAGCGCGAGGTAAAAAGGCAGGAAATTGTACACGATATATACCATACCTATCCCGCCCACAATATACACAAACTGCTTTATGCTGAACGGCCCAAGCAACTTGTCTTCTACACCGATGAATTGGGGAACTTGGAAACGCATATAAAACTAATCAACTAATGATACTAATCTGCTAATGCCTGCGAATAAGAGAGGTTTGGATTAGTAGGTATTTGTTGTGTTCGTTTATTCGCAGATTAGTTTTACTGCAACGGTTCGCGGTACGGGTCGCTGGAATAATGCCTTTCCTCTTTCGGTACCGCCATTGGGGCCTGTAATTTTTGGTCAAGAAAATCTTCTTCCACCTTCTCATTCTCATTTTTTGCGGGAGAAGCGGGAGAAGACTGTGGGGCCTCACTTTGCGGCCGGACTTTATCCCCCTTTATCCCCCTTACCAGAGTGGGTTGCCTTGAGGGGTTGTTATTGGGGGCGCTAGAATAGTCGTAGACTGCGTATTCTGATACGGCGGGGGTTGTTTCTTCTCTCCGCTCACTAGCCGCTACACGCTCTACGCTAGCCGCCGTCCGCTCCGGCGCCGCCATTTCAAGTTTATTGATAGGATATTTTGGCAGACCGGTACGTGACACAATCGGCAGAGAAGCTGATTGAGGAGGCTTCCACCCGGTAGGCCCCACCGGAGAAGCTTTTGGTGAAATAGTCATAGACTGCTGATAGCTTTTAGTGGAATAGTCGTAGACTGCTGTTAGAGAAGAGTTGGGGAGAGGAGGAACGGCAATTCTCGGGACAGAAAGAATGCCTTTTGGATTTTCAATATCGCGAAGCACCTCTTCTCGCGTAACGTTTGGCGCATCGCGTGTATCGTCCGAACCCTCTTTTTGAGGCGTTTCGCGCTTCACGGCTTGCGTTTGGCGATTCAAAATGTTTTCCCCCGTATTCCATTTCGCTCCCGCGGAGTATGGGGTGCTAGAAGCTTCTAGCTTATAGCTTTTAGCTTCTAGGCCAGCCGAAGTTTCTGGTTTCTGATTAGAACCTTGAACCTGAAAGCTAGAAGCTAGCTTCGGTGCCACACTCGGTTTTTGTATAGGGAAGGATGTCTGCGCTCCGAGCCGCGGTCCGACCCCGACCGGAGGAGGTTGCACCACTTCCGCGTGCAAGTGGCGGAGCGATTCGCGCACTTTCACGAGGACTTGCGAACTCACATCCCGCGCGATTTCCCTCGCTCGTTCTTCGGGAGCGCGGAGGCGCGAGGCGAGGTTTTTGATAAAGTCGGACGGATGCGTCAACCCAAGCAGGACGAGCCCGGTTTCACTCGCGAGCGCCGCCATCTGGTCAACATGCAAGAGGTACTTTTTGGCGATTTCTTGTATGGAATTCGCGGTGTCCACCGAAGAAATGGACTGGCGGAGTCCGAGCGGCAAATCTTCAAACGCGCTCTGGAGCTCTTCCTCGGTGTGCGCCGTTCCCGCCGCGATGCGGACAAGTGCCCGAACGTGATTAGGTTCTAGCTTATAGCTTTTAGCTTCTAGTGGGGACGAGTTTTCTAGTGTTTTACTAGAACCTTGAACCTGAAAGCTAGAAGCTGGCTTTGGCGGCGGTTC
>JBBUCR010000187.1:0-4893 GCA_038057695.1 Patescibacteria group bacterium
CCATCAGGAAACTTATATACCCTCCCCGACTTACAATCAGGGTGGGTAAACCACTTAATTAATCCTGCTCCATAGAATCGCACCGCGCAGAGCGCGGAAAATGAAACATCCCAAAGCACAGTGTCCAAAAGTCCAAACAAAGCACAATTTTCCAAATCACAAACGAGGAAACGTTTGTAAAGTTTGGACTGTTTGGTGTTTTGTTTGGTTTTTTGTGTACGTCTGTGTTTTGTGTTTTATCCTCTGTGCTCCGCACGGCTCTATAAGAGCATTGTTGTTTTACCTGTTATGTGCCCCCTACTCTATCTCTCAATACAGTAAGAGAGCGCTCAAACGGACTCTTGAACATCCATTTAAGTTTGTTCTCGCAAGCTTTACTCAAGCCTGTCCGAACGCCCGAACAAATCTCTTCGAGATTTGAACAGGTGAATCCGACTCCGAAGCTAAAAGACCCCTAAAACATTTTGCAAAGCAAAATGTTCGGGCGATCAATTCGCCCTGCGAATTGATTTAGCCCTGAATAGCCAACAAAGCTATCCATAAAAGCGCTTCGTGTCGGGATGGAGTTTTCAAAGTGTCAGTCGTTCCGCTTTGCCCGTCCGCCTTGGGCGGAGTAGGGAACTTCGACCATTCTGTGTCCGTCCAGCCGTAGTTTTTGACTCTTCAAAAACTACAGCTGGATGAAAACAGAAACCCCGCTTTCAAAGCGGGGTTTTCTAAACACGCAAAATGGCTCTGCGTCTAGGTTTTCCGCTGTGAAATTAGGGTGATTTTCGACATTGGTTGTAGCGGTAAGTATAGCCATTGGCGCCTTTTTGTCAATTATCCCATCCGGGCAAGCTGGGTATTACCTGTGGATAGCTCAAGCTAACAACGAAAACCGCCCCGGCCATAGGACTAGGACGGTTTTCTCAACGCTAAGCGCAGTCTACGACTATTCCACTATACACTAAACGCTCCTTTCATTTATGATGGCTTTTGATTTCTTCGCGTACGTTCTCAATGAATCCAGCCGCCGCCTGCTGCCCGCCAAGACCGAATGAGAGGCCGAAGGCGAGCGAGAGGGCTACGATGAATCCTGTAAAGAGCGTTTGCACGAACGGAGCCGCGATACCGAGCTGAAAGAGCGCCATAAGGACGGCGAAAATCCAAATTGCCCATTTCGTCACCGAACCGAGAAAGTTTGCCGACTTTACTCCGGCAGCCATTGCGGCGCCGACAACGACACGTTGCATCGCCGAAGCGATAACCACGGCCACGAGGAGAATGAGAACGGCAACAATAACCTGAGGCAGGTACAGGAGGACGACTTGATTAAGGAAAGCGGTTACCTGCGTGAGGCCCAGCACATCAAGGGAAGCGACCAGAAAGACGATGATGATGAACCACTCCACGAGGTCGCCGACAAAGCGTCCCGAATCAAGGTTAAAGCCGGCACGCTTCAACACTTCATCTACCTTCGCGCTCCGAAGCAAATTGTCAATTTTAAGCGACTTGATGATTTGATTAATGACTTGACCGAGAAGCGAGCCGATTGCCCACCCCACGACAAAAATCACGACCGCGATTACCAAATTCGGGATGAACGAAACCACCCCGCCCCATAGACTGTCAAACGAATCCCGAAGACCTGTACTCCATGTTTCAAACATACGACATTGAGTATCCATTCCCCAAAAGCATGCGCTTTCGGCGAAAGAATTAATTAAGTGACTAGTAAACCCCCACACCGTTACCGCAAAATAGCGAGATACTCTATAGGTAAGGAAGACTTAATCCCTTGTGTACCACACCAGGCGTGAACACAAGGTGTGGGGGGTAAAGGAACCAAACGGCGACCCGCCTTCGTTCTTGAACGAATGCACGCCAACCCGACCTTATTTGGCTTTAAGTTCCACACCCGAATTATACCACCTCCCAACAACGGCACTGTGGATATCTCTTACAATACGAACGCACGAACAAAGATACGAAAGTACGAAAAGGACAGCTTAAACGGATGGTCTGCGGCCACTTTCGAGTGGCGGGAGGCCGAGACGGTCCAAAACGACTTTATGGGGATAATCAAGCACATCGCGCACCAGTTTATCGTAAAGGCCGAGACGATAATTGAATTCATTTGTCTCAAACACGGCATACCGAAGTTCCTTGCCGATTTCCGATTCCATTGTCCGTATCTTATGTTCAACGATGCTACGTTTCAAATGGTCTCCAACAACCAGAATGTCTAACCGGCTGTCCGCATCCTGAATAAACAAACCTGCAATGACAACAAATTTAAGCTTTCCAGCCGCGGAGAGCTGCTTTGTAATTTCTTCTCCTTTGAGCAGACTGGCATCAAGCAGGAGCCTCTGTAATTCCGGAAGGTACGGAAAAGAGGGATTCAGGATAAAACCTGATACTTTCCCACGTACCGTTTTTTGCCTTCCCTTCTTCCCTTTCGTGATTTTCGCGAAAAACGCCCTGTTTTTGAGGAGCTTCATATGCCGAAGCGTCGCGAGTTCCTGTTTGGTGGAATAGAGGCCGGCTTTAATACGTTCCGCGACATATTCCGCAGTAAAGGGGATTTCCGGATTGAACAAGAAGAGACGCATAGTCTTTACCTTGTTTTCTGAGCCGAATAGTTTGCCTAATATGTCCATAGCAGTTAGGTTCTAGGTTCTAGGTTCTAGGTTCTAGCTTTTGGAAAGAACGGATCTTCCTAACAGCTAACACCTAGAAGCTAAAAGCTTGTGAAAGTCATTCTAGCACCATCCAGAGTTTGCGCTAGGAGTTGACACATCTACATTTATATTGCTGACCTATTATGAGGGAAAATTCAGCTCAATCTTCGGAGAGAAATAATCAACCCAGTTCTCTGACGCAAACCGCCCCGACCAAAAGTCGGGGCGGTTCTTTCTTTTAGACTGGAGTCCTCTTAATCCCCGATCAAGTCGGGGTGACCCTGAAATTTATTTCAATGTTACCTTGCCTCCAGCTTCCTCTATTCTTTTCTTTAAGTCGTCGGCTTCCGCTTTCTTCATTCCTTCCTTCAAGACCACAGGAGCACCGTCAACTTTGTCTTTTGCTTCCTTAAGCCCCGAGCCCAGCGCCTCTTTGACAATTTTGATGACAGCTATTTTCTGCGCGCCGGCATCGGTAAGTTCAACGTTAAAGACCGTCTTTTCTTCCTTTGCCTCGCCGGAGCCTTGAGCGGAGGCGGGACCTGCCACTACAGCCGCGGCCGAGACGCCGAACTTCTTCTCAAGCGTTTTCACGAGCTCGTTAAGGTCAATGACCGACATCTTCTCCACTGCGTCTATAATTGCCCGGAACTTTTCAGGCACTTCCACGTTTTGTGTTTCGTCTGGCATAGAATTAAAACTAATCTACTAATTGGTACGAATCTGCTAATGCCGAATCTGATTCGTAGGTATTCGTTGCATTAGTGCATTCGCAGATTGGTTTTACTTAGTTTGTTTCGACTTTGCGATTTGATCCAACCCGACCACCAACCTCTGTAGAGGAGAGTTGGTAAGGTTGGTGAGTTGCGCGAGAAGCGTCTGTCGTGACGGAATGCTCGCGAGTGAGAGTACTTCCGTTTTCCCGATAAACTTTCCCTCAAAAATACCTCCGATAAGCTGGACTGCCTTTTCCAGCTTTTTTTCAAACCAGAAGATTTCCCGAGCCGGAGCCGTAACGTCATCTCCTTTTTCAAGGTAGGCGACGGCCACTTCCCCATCGAGCGCGGGAAGCTCGCCTTTCACGGAACTTCCTTCAAGAGATTTTCGGATGAGCGTCTTCTTGGCTACGAAATAGCCCGCTCCCGCTTCCCGAAGTTTCCGGCGGAGCGCTTGCGCGTTCGCAACCGTCAGTTTGTGAAATTGCACGAATGCGACGGCCGCGGACTTCGCGAAAATATCTTTGAGTTCTCCGACAATTTCCGTCTTTTTTTGTTTGGTAATTGCCATAGGAACAGCTTTTTAGCTTGCTAGCTAATTAGCTTTTTAGAAATAAAAACGACCTTTATTCAGGTCAGGAGATCCCTAACGAGCTAGAAAGCTAAGAAGCTAAAAGCTGGTCGGTTGTCTCGGCAGGCTAGAACAGCTTTGCTGTTCGCCCGTCCCGCCTTTGGCGGGATTAGGGAAGATTAAGTCCTTTGAATTCCAGAGGACACCCGCTGTCTTTGACCTTGTGGAACAAGGCTACCATACTCCTCAAGGATGTCAAAAAGAATTGCCTCGCGTTGGATGCGAGGCAGTAAGGTTTTTGCTGGTGGCTTTCATGACTTTCTCGATAGGGCGTATTCTTTGAGTCGCCGGTAGAGACCGGACAGTCCCAAACCGTCGGCAAACTCTTCCAAATTTGCCCCCGAGGGAGAGAGTGCATTCAGGTTAGCCCCTGAATCAAAGGCTCTCTTTATTGCACCCCAATTCCTTGTTTCAAACGCGCGGTGTATGCTGAAATAACCTCGCCTATCTTTTGCATCAATAACTGTTTGCATTGGTTTTGCTTTCTCTTTCTGAAATTGATTTACCTCATTACAGGCACGAAAAAAGCCCACCCGCCTGTGAATGAGCCCCTAAAGCGTCAGTATGACATAGAGGAAAGAAATCCGCGTGTGGATAACCGATTTAACGATTATTCTGATTACCTGTAAACGCCTCTTTAAGCGCCGCGTAGTTTTCTTTTGTCTCCCGCCACGCGCTGAAGATAGTGAGGATGGAGAAACTGACAATGAGAATGAGCACAAAACTGGAAAAGAATCTCCAGAAAGCTTTATCGAAGAGTTTGAACATACATACAGTATAAATCCGCACTACGAAAATCACAAAGCACAGAATGACTCAAACTATTCAACTGTGAATTACGAAACTCTGTCTTGGATCGTCATTGCGAGGGCGAAGCCCGAAG
>JBBUCR010000188.1:0-6954 GCA_038057695.1 Patescibacteria group bacterium
CAAGTTTACCGAAATAACGAATACGCTGTTCGGGGTATCCACCGCAAAACATCACACATAGCACCGTCTAGCTTCTGTGAACTTGGTGCTCGGTGATGATTTTGCAAAGCTCGCGGACATCGCTAACAAAATCAATCATGACTTTATTTGAAATCCTAGCCGAAAAAGGTGTGATAGCGAAGGAGGATATTCCCGCGCTTGCAGGAGAGACGAAAGCGCTCGGCGGCGACAGCGAAGCGGCGCTCATTGGCCGCGGCGTCCCGCGCGAAGCTATCATGAGCGGAAAGTCTGAGTTGTACGGTATCCCGTACCAGAGCCTTGAAGGCAGGTATATTCCGTTCGATATACTGAAATATGTTCCCGAAGAGTCCGCTTCTTTTTACCGTTTTGCGCCCATCGGGTTTGAGGATGGCGCGCTTCTCATCGGTATCGTTGACCCCGACAATATTGAGGCGCTGGACGCCCTGAGCTTCATCTCCTCAAAGCTCGGTCTTCCTTACAAACTCTCTCTTATTTCCGAGTCCGATTTTGAGAAAGTCCTTGAATCGTATAAAGGTCTTTCCGGACAGGTGACCAAGGCGCTCTCGGAACTTGATACCGAGTTCATGCCTGAAGGAACGTCCGTAGCGACCGCGGAAGCAACATCGGGCGGCATGGAAACCAGCATTATTGAAGACGCGCCGGTGACGAAGATCGTCGCCACCATTCTGCATTACGCGGTGGAAGGGAACGCGTCGGACATTCACATTGAGCATATGGCCACTGAAGTGCGCGTTCGTTTCCGCTTGGACGGCGTCCTCAACACCTCGCTCATCCTGCCCGTCAAGATACACGCGGCGCTCGTTGCGCGCGTCAAGATTCTCTCAAATATGCGTCTTGACGAGAAACGCAAGCCTCAGGACGGGCGTTTCAGCGCGCGCATTGAAGGCAGGCGCATTGACTTCCGCGTTTCCACCTTCCCGTCGTACTACGGAGAGAAAGTCGTGATGCGTATTTTGGATACCGAAAAAGGCGTGAAGCCGCTTGGCGAAATGGGCCTCTCGGAGCGGAATCTCCGGCTTATTCACGACGCGCTGAACAAACCATACGGTATGGTACTCATTTCCGGTCCGACGGGAAGCGGAAAATCAACCACGCTCTACACGATGCTCAATGAAATTGACCGAGAGAAGTATAACGTGCTTTCGCTGGAAGACCCCGTGGAATACAACATTCCCGGCATGAGCCAGTCGCAAATTCGTCCGGAAATCGGCTACACGTTCGCGACGGGGCTCCGACACACTCTGCGGCAAGACCCCGACATCATCATGGTCGGTGAAATCCGCGACAAAGAAACCGCTCAGCTCGCCGTGCAAGCGGCGTTAACCGGGCATTTAGTTTTTTCCACTATTCACACCAGCAACGCCATGGGCGTCATTCCGCGTCTTATTGATATGGGCGTTGACCCGTTCCTTATCGCGCCGACGCTTATCCTTGCCATGGCCCAGCGTCTCGTGCAACTCATCTGCCCGAATACGGGGAAGGTAGTTCCGGTTGCGGGCAGTATCAGCGCCCAGATTGAAAAGGAATTCAGCGATTTGCCTGAAGAGTTCAAAAAGACGATTCCGTTTTCCAAGGATGTGTTGGAAATAGACCCGACTCCCGATTGTCCCAAAGGCACGCGAGGGCGCGTGGCGGTATTTGAAATTATGAAAATGGACCGCGATTTGGAACAAGTTATCCTGAAGAATCCCGTTGAAGGAGAAATTATGCGTATCGCGAGAAAGCAGGGGATGCTCACGATGAAGGAAGATGCCATGGTGAAAGCGTTCAAACATGAAATCCCGTGGGAAGAAGTCAATAAATTATAAGGTTCTAGGTTTCAGGTTCTAGCTTCTAGAAAAATCGAAACCGTCTTTCCTAAAAACTAACAGCTAGAAGCTAGAAGCTAGAAGCTTTTGCAGGTATACTACTGTTATGCCCGACACACCATCAAAGAAACCATCGCTACTCCTCGTCGATGACGACCAGTTCCTCCTCACTATGTACGCGCTCAAATTCAAGAATTCCGGTTTTGACGTGGAAGTGGTGAATAGCGGTTTCTCCGCGCTCCAAAAACTCCGCGACGGCTACACGCCACGCGTTGTGCTTTGCGACCTCGTTATGCCGTCAATGGATGGGCTTGAATTCATCAAGAAAATGAAAGAGGAAAGACTTTCCCCCCTTTCAACGGTAGTCGTGCTTACCAATCAAAGCCAGTCGGCGGAGATAGACCGCGCCAAAGAAATCGGGGTGGACGGCTATATTGTCAAAGCGTCAACTATTCCGTCAGAGGTCGTGCAGAAAGTGCGAACCATTTTAGCTAAAAAGACAAAGTAAAACTAATCTACGAATGAACTAACGCAACGAATACCTACGAATAAAACCGATTCGGGATTGGCAGGTATTGGTAGATTCGTTATTAGTTGATTCGTTTTACTCTAATGCCTGATGAACTTTTAAACAGCCTCATAGAAGCAACCATCCACGAAGGAGCGTCCGATTTGCATCTGCTCGTCGGCCGCCATCCGGTTATCCGTGTCGCCGGAGAATTGATTCCGCTCGTGAAGCAACCGCAACTTACGGGGAAAAACGCGGATGCATTTTTAAATGGGTTCCTGATACCCGAAGACAAGCAGATCTTCGCGAGAGACAAAGAGATAGATTTTTCGTACAGCTTTAAAAATAAAGTCCGCTTCAGAGGTAACGCCTATTACGAGAAGGGAAATGTGGGGCTAGCGCTCCGCCTTATCCCGCGAAAGATCCCTTCGCTTCAGGAACTCAATCTGCCGGGCGCGCTTGAACAGTTCACCAAGAAACAGCAGGGTTTTTTCCTCGTCGTGGGGCCGATGGGACACGGCAAATCAACGACGCTCGCCTCGCTTATTGAGATGATAAATGAGAGCCGCTCGGAGCATATTATGACGATTGAGGACCCGATTGAGTACGTGTACGAAGAGAAACTTTCAATCATTGACCAGCGGCAGGTTCGCCTTGACACGAAAGATTTCAAAACCGCGGTCATCTCAATGTTTCGCGAAGACGTGGACGTCGGGCTTATCGGCGAGATGCGCGACCAGGAAACGATTAGCTCGGCCGTCACCGCCGCCGAAACCGGACACCTTATCTTCTCTACGCTCCATACCAACAACGCCGCCCAATCCATAGACCGCATCATTGATATTTTCCCTCCCGGACAGCAGGAACAGATTCGGCTCCAACTCGCGTCCTCGCTCACCGGCATTTTTTCCCAGCGCCTCGTTCCGCGAATCGCGGGCGGTCTCATTCCCGCGTTTGAACTCCTTATCGCGAACAGCGCCGTCGCCAATCTTATCCGCGAAAAGAGGACGCATGAAATTAACACGGTTATTGAGACGGGACTTGAGCAGGGTATGATTGATATGAACCGTAGCCTCGCGGACCTCGTGCGGAAAGGGGAAATCACTCCGGAAAATGCGTTCGCCTACTCGCCGAATCCGCAGGTGATTGAACGGTTGTTGTAAATCAAGGAGCGGAGCGGCTATGATTTACCAACCGTTCAATCACCCAGCACCATTTTCACTAATGAAAGATATCGTCACCCGAGAGTTTCGCCGCTTAACTAGAGGTAGGATAATGAAATTACAGTTCGGTAAAAATGGTGCTGGGTGGCGATTTTCTAAAACTCGCTTCGCTCGTTAAGAAAATCAGCCATGCTATTTATCTACAAAGCTTTTGACCAGTCGGGCCGGCCCGTCTCCGGCTCCGTTGACGCGCTTAATATAGAAGTCGCGATAAACGCGCTCCAACGCCGCGGGTTTACGCTTTCTACTATTGTTCCCGCACCGAAGAAATCTTTTTTCAAGCGCGACCTCATATTTTGGAACCGGATTAAAGCGAAAGACATCGTTATCCTTTCGCAGCAAATATCCACGCTCTTTGAGGCGCAAGTCTCCGCACTCCGTATTTTCCGGCTACTTGCGATTGAGATTGACAGCCCGCTTCTTCGGGACATTCTCATCGCTATTTCCGACGATATCCAGGGTGGGAGCTCCATTTCCAAAGCGCTGAGCAAACACCCGCAGGCTTTCTCCAGTTTTTATGTGAGTATGGTCCGTTCCGGCGAGGAAGCGGGGAAGATTGATACGACATTCGGGTTTCTCGCGGATTACCTTGAACGCACGTACGAGGTTACTGCCAAGGCGAAAAACGCTCTGATTTATCCGATTTTCGTTATTATCACGTTTGTGGGAGTTATGGTGCTTATGTTCGTTACGGTTATTCCGAGCATCAGCACGATTCTCACGGAATCGGGCCAGACAATCCCCTTCTACACGCGGGTCGTCCTCGGCATCAGCACATTTTTGGTTCATTACGGTTGGTTCATACTCATCCTCCTTGTTTTAGGAGGTCTGTTCTTGTGGCGCTTTTCCAAAACGCCGAACGGGCGGTATACATTCAGCGAATTCAAAATCGGAATTCCGTATATCGGCAATTTGTACCGAAAGCTCTATCTTTCCCGCATTGCCGATAATATGCACACCCAGCTTTCCGCGGCCATTCCCATTATCCGGTCGCTGGAAATCACTGCGGAGGTGGTGGACAACGCCGTATTTGAGAACGCGCTCGCGGTCGCCTCGGAAGAAGTGAAAGGCGGTTCGTCCATCGCCGACGCGTTCGGGAAAAGCAGGGTCATTCCCGGCATTCTGATTCAGATGATTAAAGTGGGGGAGGAAAGCGGGGAGCTTGGGAATATTTTGGAAACAATGGCGCGATTTTATCGCCGTGAAGTAGAAAACGCCGTGGATACGCTCGTTTCGCTCATTGAACCGGCTCTTATCATCCTTCTCGGACTCGGGGTCGGATTCCTGCTTGCCGCGGTTCTCGTCCCAATTTATAGCATCGCGGGGGCGGCGTAATCCCCCTTACCAAACTGTGAATTACTGTGAATTACGAAACGACCGAATTAACGTACTTCTGTCATTCCAGCGAAAGCTGGAATCCAGGTTATTGGCTGTATTTTCTGGATTCCTGCTTTCGCAGGAATGACAAGACAGAGTTTCGTAATTCACAGTACCAAAGGTGGTGCCTCCGTCTTCGGAGGCGGGGGTTGTCTCCACTGCGTACATACTATGAAGATTCGCTACGCGCCTCGTCCCAAGTCGTATTCTCGTCTGTTACCAAGCGGCCACTTATCCACACCCCGCGTGTTTACAAGAGGATTCGGGGGTATAATGTAAGAGTATTACATTAATTGCGTAACTAATAGGTATGAAAAAACACTCCCACAAGGGCGGTTTTACGCTTATTGAACTTTTGGTCGTGATTGCGATTATTGGTTTGCTTTCGTCCATTGTGTTCGCAAGCTTGGGTGGGGCACGGAAGAATGCCCGTATTGTGGCAGCGCAGGGGAGCCTGAGAAATATTTTGACCGCAGCTTTGCTGTGTGTAGACAATGGAAGCACAGTGGCTGGGCCAACTGCTACTATCAACGGCGGTGGCGGAAATGTCTGTTCTGATACAGGCGTTACGACTACAAAATACGGCGCATTACCTCCAGGGTGGACTTATACCGCTGGAGGATTTCCTACGAATCCACTTAAAGCAACCGGAGATGATGCTACTATTACTTGTACTGAATCAGGGTGTGTAAAATCATAACCAAATTATGAAAAACAAAGGATTTACCCTTATTGAACTCTTGGTCGTGATTGCGATTATTGGTTTGTTGTCGTCCATTGTGTTCGCAAGCTTGGGTGGGGCACGGAAGAATGCCCGTATTGCGGCAGCGCAGGGGAGTATGAGGAATATACTTACCGGCGCTCTTTTATGTTCTGATAGTGGAACTAAACCTACACTTCCGAGTGAAACTCATAATGGTGGAGGTGTCGCAGTTTGTTCTGATTCAGCGATTACTACTACCAAATATGGGGCATTACCAGTAGGATGGGTATATTGCGGCGAGGATATGGGTACTATTTGTACAACCAGCGAAGATTTGTCAACCGATTCTCCTGTAAAATTGGTGGCCAAGGGAGATAGCACGACAATTACATGTACAGAAAATGGTTGTGTAAAAACACCTTAGGATTAATCTTGCTCGTTTTATTTTTGTAAAGTTTTTATTATTTATCAAATAATTTATTATCTCAATGACAAAACAACGAGGATTTACGCTTATTGAATTGTTGGTCGTTATCGCCATTATCGGCATTCTGTCATCTGTCGTGCTCGCGTCGCTCAACAGCGCGCGAACCAAGGCACGCGACACCAAGCGCGTCTCGGACATCAAGCAAATCCAACTCGCGCTTGAGATGTACTACGATTCCGACAGTAAGTATCCTACGTCCATCTTGGCTTTGGTGGGCAGTTCCGGAGGGGCCTCACTTTCCGTGCTTCCGATTGACCCACGCGGCACTGGCAATGAAACGAACGTCAGTAACGGATATAAATACGCGGTAAATAGCCTTACTGCTCCTACTTCCTACCATCTTGGAGCAGTACTTGAGCAGACAGCTACTCAGACGACACTTGAAGATGCGGACAAAGATTTCAATTCGTCAACTGCTTCATGGGTGAACGACACCACTCCCACCAACAACAGTGTACCGTTTGACGGCGCTGATACAGGAACGCTTCCTGTCTACGACGTAAGCAACCAATAATTCAAGGAACGAAGCGACTATGAATTATGGGCGTCCCGAGGCCTTTCTTGAGGGGCAACCAATAGTCATCAGGAATTCGTTTTCTTCTTGCAATTCACAGAAGCCGCCCAAAAAGGCGGCTTTTGCGTGGTATGCCCGGATTCCGAAATGAGGATTCCATATCGTCACTTCAAGCTACGCGAAGCAATTCAGATGTTTCCTAACGGTGAATTACGAAACCCCCGATTCCGTCATTGCGAGGGCGGAGCCCGAAGCAATCCAGGTTGCACGGCCTTGTTTCTGGATTGCTTCG
>JBBUCR010000189.1:0-2447 GCA_038057695.1 Patescibacteria group bacterium
CTATGACGGTCAGGAAGCCGGGGAGGTTGAGGTCCGACCTCAAATCGGGAGAGAGGTCGGACCTCGCAGAGGCCAAAAAATAGGAAAGCAAGGTATCCGGCGGTTCCCCAGGAAGCTTCCCCGAAAAATGACGCGAGTAATTTTCAATCCCGTTGCAGTAACCGACCTCCCGAAGCATCGCAAGGTCGTACTTCGTCCGCCGTTTCAGCCGCTCGGCTTCCAAAAGCTTCCCCTCCTTTTCAAACCGCTTGAGCTGTTCTCTGAGTTCAAGCGTAATCGTCTCTATCGCCTTTCTGCGCTCATCCTCCGGAGTGATAAAGTGCCGCGCGGGAAAAATGAAGGCAATTTCACTTTCCTCCAAAAGCTTGCGGCTAATCGGGTCAATCTTTTGAATGTTTCCCACAAGCTCATTTTCAAACTCAATCCGATACATGATGCGCTCGCTCTGCGGTTGTACTTCCACCACATTACCGAGCGCGCGGAAAACGCCCGGAGAGAGGTCAGCCGTTGTGCGGGTATAGTGCACCCCGATAAGCGCCCGTATAAGGTCTCCTCGCGAAAGATTCTGTCCCCTTTGCAGTTTGATATTCACCTTTTGATATTCCTCGGGACTTCCGAGACCGTAAATGCATGAGACGGATGCGACCACAATCGTATCATTTCGCGTCAGTAGCGCCTGTGTTGACGCATGACGAAGCCGTTCAATCTCCTCATTGATTTGCGCCTCTTTCTCTATATAGGTGTCGGTCACCGGAAGGTACGCCTCCGGCTGGTAGAAATCATAATAGGAAACGAAATAGTGGACGGCGTTTTCGGGAAAGAATTCGCGGTACTCCTGCGCGAGCTGTGCGGCGAGCGTTTTATTGTGCGCGATGACCAGTGTGGGTTTCTGAATCTTCTGTATAACATTCGCCACGGTGAAAGTCTTCCCGCTACCGGTTACGCCGAGAAGCGTCTGGAATTGTTTTCCGCTTTTCAAGCCTTTCGCAAGCGCCTCAATCGCGCGGGGCTGGTCTCCTGCGGGTTTGTACGTTGTCTTGAGTTTGAAGTTACCCATGCGCACACACTATACCCCCGCCCCCGCTTTTCGGAAAGCGGTTGTAGGGCTAGAGCGCAAAAAAAGAGGTCGGCAAACGCCTTCCTCTTTGAGTGCAGGAGGTATGTATACTCCCGCAATGGAACCGACACACTAGGAGCCGCCCTGAGCGAGCAATTCTTCTTGCGCGAGCGCGGTAAGCAGTTGCTCACTTTGCTCGTCCGTAAGTTTTGTTGCTGGCGTGTGAGCTCCCCTGCTCGGTTTGTCCATCGGCTCGCCCCGGTCTTCTTCCGCCATAGTGTCGCACATAGTGTTTCCTTATGATTTGGTAGGTTGCGTTCATTTCGTCATCCCGTGCCGCTCGGCACGGGGAAATGAAAAAGCCCTCGGTGTTCGAGGGCTCTTTTCTAAAATCTGTTCGGGGAGAGTTATCGCAGATTGCACAAAAGAGACCTCGAGGGTGTGAGGTAAAAGCTCTTCGCGACGACTGAGATAAAACGCGTTCCTAACATACTTTCAATATTACCCGCTCCTAAAATCCTGTAAAGAGGCGGTGTGGATAAGAATCGCGAAAGATACTCTTGCTATCTAATTTGAGGCCTTATTCCTGCGTGCTATCACGCTCGATACGCTCTCAAGAATTCTTCCTTGAATTCAAAAAATGTCCCGTCTAAAATTCCTTTCCTCATTTTTTTAACCAACTGAACGATAAAATAGACATTATGAAGTGTCGCGAGTGTTTTCGCCAAAATCTCACCCGAGCGAAACAGATGCGCAAGATACGCGCACGTGAATGTCTTGCAGGTGTAGCACTCGCACCCTTCTTCCAGCGGAGTAAAATCGGCCTTGTATTTTGCATTTTCAATATTGAGCCGGCCGTGCTTCGTATAGAGCGAGCCTGTTCGCGCCTGCCGTGTCGGCGCAACGCAGTCAAACAAATCACAGCCGTTCTCCACCGCGCCGAACAAATCTAGCGGTTCGCCTATTCCCAAAAGATGGCGCGGTTTTTCTTCCGGCAAAATCTCATTGACCCAGCCGAGCGCGGTATCAATATCTTTTTTATCGAACGAGCCGCCAATGCCGAAGCCGTCAAAATCCATCGCGCCGATTGTCCGCGCGCTTTCTTTTCTTAAGTCCTCAAACCGCCCACCTTGCACGATGCCGAATAGTGCTGGTCTGTTTCCCAAGGACAGTCCTTTCTCCGGCCCCAAGGACTCCGGCCCCAAAGACTGTCCTTGGGAAAGGATGTTGTCAGTTGTCAGTTGTAAGTGACGTTCAAGCGAGCGAAGAGCCCACTGGTGCGTTCGTCCCATAGCTTCCTTCTGATATTCGTAGGAAGCGTCCGGAGAAACGCACTCGTCAAACGCGAATATGATATCCGCTCCAATCGCGTGCTGGATTTCAATGGAGC
>JBBUCR010000190.1:0-1338 GCA_038057695.1 Patescibacteria group bacterium
GGGGGGGGGGGGGGGGAGATGCAAGAAAAATGCCGCATACAGAGGCGTGGTTTGGCGGGCGCGTGAGGGAGCATTTGACTTTCTGGTCTACCTGGGGCAAGATTCGCCCCAGATTTGCGGCACAGGAACCTACAACACTATCAACAAGAGGAGTTTTGTGGCTACGAACATCAAAAGGGCATCTTTCGGCATACCTACCAAAATACCCCATATAACGGGCGAACAGTTGAACAAGTGGAGACCACGCATCCGACCCGTTCGGCGCGGTGACGAAGGACAGCTACACTGGTTGGACACCGAAGAAATCATCAGTTCAGATTTTCAGTCCTTTATACATTCTCCTTCAGTCGGCTGTGCATGGCATATCAGAGAGTTTGGGTATATCTATACCTTGCACATATACAAAAACGTTGACTTGTTTGAACCAACGGAAAGCGAAGTCCTTGCGTTTCTCGTTCAATGTGTCCCGAACCAGGACTTGCGGAAGGTCCTCGCTTATAAGGTCAAGCAGGTTCCCGGAGAGAAAATCAACGACCACCATCTTTCCTACACACGACTCTATGTGCCGGAGCCGTGGCGGTGGCTAAAGCTTCTGCTCCGCAGAACGGGCTGGGCGTGATGCTAACGGGCGAATATTTCAATCAACCGTACCGCGGAGCGCGGCACGGTTTTTTTGTGTATAACGGAGTATGCATTGTTTGTTTTGACTTTTTTAGAAGTACTGCTATGATAGCGCCAATGTTAATGATACGGTTACAGCGAGTGGCACGGAAACACATCCCGATTTTTCGGGTTGTTTTAACTGACTCAAGAAACTCCACCAAAAGCGGGAGATTTCACGAGGTACTCGGTTCGTTTAATCTGAAAACCGACGAAAAGACAATCAACGCCGAACGCGTCAAATATTGGATTTCCAAAGGCGCCCAGCCCTCGGGAACGCTCCATAATTATTTGGTGCACGAGAAGATTATCGCGGGCAAGAAAATAAACGTTCTTCCGAGACGGACTCCGATTAAACCGGAGGTTAAAGCGGAGGAGAAAAGAGAGGCGGTGAAGGCGGCCCCTGCTTCGCCGGAGGCTGCGCAGGGCGAAGCGAAACCGGCTGAAGTACCAGCCTCCGCTTCAGCTATGGTGGGCAAGCCGGTTGCGCAAGTGGCGTAACTATCGTAGGATTAAGGAGGCAGAATTATCAGTATCTTTAGTCAAAGAATAGTATGGCACAGGAAAGTGATGTCGCGTTTCTCGAGTATGTCGTGAAGGCGCTGGTGGACGCTCCGGATGACGTCAAAATCAACCGTACCGTTGATGAGATGGGTGTCCTCTTGACGCTCTCCATTA
>JBBUCR010000191.1:0-4415 GCA_038057695.1 Patescibacteria group bacterium
CTTATAATTTCCAGAAAGAATCTTTTTTCTTTCCTAAAAGCTATAAGCTAACAGCTATCAGCTTTTTCAGAACCACTGTTTTCGCTTCGCGAGTAGGAAAAGGAAAGCGGTGCCGAGAAGCGTGAAGGAAACGATAATAACCCAATCAAACGACCCGCCGACAAGCGGCGTGTGTACAGTGCTCATCTGGAAAAAATTGGTTATCACCGACGCAGGCAACGTCAAAAACGCGATAACGGTGATGATGCGCATCGTCTCGGTTTCTTTGGTATCAAGAAGCGAGTTATTTGTTTCGCGAAGTTCCGCGAGCAGGGCGAGGTTACTGTCAAGCGCGTTTCCCACCCTGCTGTAACTGCCGATAAGCGTTTGAAGCTGAAACGCGAATGTTTCGCCAAACAGCATCCTGCCCGCCACAACGAACGATTCCAGTACGTCGCGGTGAAGCGCGAGCGAGCGTTTGGTTTCAAGAAGATTGCGGGAAAGCTTGGAGAGCGCGACCACCATCTGCCGTTCCTTGCCATCAAAAATTTTCTGCTCTATGCTGCGCATACTGTCGCTACCGACCGAGAGTTCATTCAGAACGGATTCATACAGCCGCTCAATCATCCGCGAAAACACGAAACCTCCGTGCGCGCCGAAATCTCCCTTGCCGAGCACCGCGCTCGCCTCAAACAGTCTGGAAAAAATGTCCAAGACGTCATTTCCGCTGTATCGCACCGTGATGAGAAATTTCTTACCGACGACGAAGTCTATTTCCTGACTTTGTTCGCTGGTCCGGTCGCGGCGGAAGCGCGGGAAGTGGAGGATGAGATACACAAAATCTTTATAGAGGTCCACTTTTGGTTTTACGGAAGGAGAGGAAAGTTCATGCGCCACGAGAGGGTTCAGGTCATATTCTTTCGCGAGGTCGCGTATTTCTTCCTGTGTCGGAGATTCCACGTCAACCCATGTGAGTCCGCGATTCGTATGCTTGGCTATCATAGTGGATAGTATACAACAAACTGCACGGGAGCGAAATTGCGGTGACACTCCGCGCGTTTGTAAAACTTCTTGCGGAATGAGATAATGCGCTAAAGTTATGGAACAAACACGCATAAAGGGAGCGCAGTTTTACGCAACGGTAGTTATCATACTCGCGGTGGTGTTTGCTGCTGGCTTTGCGTTCGGAGAACGCGCGGTCCCCCCTATACGGAAAGTTACAACGCTTGAAGGTAAAGAAGCGCCCATTGGAGTTACAAACACGGCAGATTTCGCCCCGTTTTGGACCGCGTGGAATTTGCTTAACGAAAAGTACGTTTCCGCAACCTCTACCGCCGTGGCGAGTGACCAAGAAAAAGTGTGGGGGGCCATCATCGGTCTCACGGGTTCGGTCAAGGACCCCTATACGGTATTTTTCCCGCCCGAGGAGACGA
Source organism: Patescibacteria group bacterium (assembly GCA_038057695.1). Classification (GTDB taxonomy): domain Bacteria; phylum Patescibacteriota; class Minisyncoccia; order Phycocordibacterales; family UBA10002; genus UBA10002. Next base: position 1,413 of record JBBUCR010000191.1, read on the forward strand.
AAATGTTTGAAAGTGAAATCAGCGGGAATTTTGAGGGGGTCGGTATGGAAATCGGGGTAAAAGACGATGTGCTCACCGTCATCGCACCGCTCAGGGGCACACCTGCCGAGAAGGCGGGTATTCGTCCAGGCGACAAGATTCTGAAAATAAACGACGACGCAAGCGTCAACATGCGGGTGGATGAAGCGGTGAAGCGTATTCGCGGTAAGAAGGGAACGGAGGTCACGCTGACGCTTTTTCGCGAAGGGAAAAAGGAATCCTTTGAACTCAAAGTCACGCGCGACCTCATTGATATCCCCACGCTTGAAACCGAAGTAAGGGACGGGAAAACCGCGGCGTCGGGCGGAGCGGAAGATTCGGGAAGCGAGTTTCGTAACGACGGCGTGTTCATCATTAAGCTCTACAATTTCTCCGCCAATTCTCCGCGTCTTTTCCGCGATGCCCTTCGCGCATTCGTGAAGACAGGTTCCAATAAACTTCTTCTTGACCTTCGCAGTAATCCTGGAGGGTATCTTGAAGCGGCGGTAGATATGGCGAGTTGGTTTCTTCCCACGGGAAGCATCATCGTTACCGAAGACGCGGGTGCCAAAGGTGCGCGGAACGTACACAGGAGCCGCGGCTATGATGTGTTCAATAAGAGCCTGAAGATGGTTATTTTGGTGAATAACGGTTCCGCCAGCGCTTCGGAAATCCTCGCGGGAGCGCTTCAGGAGCATGGCGTGGCGAAACTTATCGGTACGCAGACATTCGGGAAAGGTTCGGTGCAAGAGCTTGTGAAAATTACGCCCGACACGTCGCTCAAGGTGACAGTCGCGCGCTGGCTCACGCCCGACGGCACGTCCATTTCGCTACGGGGTATCACGCCCGATGTGGAGGTAAAGCTCTCGTCCGATGATATAGAGAAAAAGCGCGACCCGCAGATGGAGAAAGCTATAGAGTTACTCACAACCGACCACTGACAACCAACCCCCAGGCTGAAACCGATTGACGTAGCTTGGTTGACGGTGGTAGGTTGTTGGTCACAGGTATACTCACATGAAGGTAGTACTACTAAAAAACATCCCTGGCGTGGGGCGGAAAAACGAAGTGAAAGACGTATCGGACGGATACGCACTCAATATGCTTATCCCCAAAAAGCTTGCAGTTCCGGGGACACCCACCTCAATCGCGCACGCCGAGCGTCTGACGTTCAAAGAAGACACCAGACGTACAATTCATGAGGACCTGCTCTTTAAGAATCTCGCCTTGGTGCAGGGACTTAGGATAGAGGTTTTTGGAAAGGCAAATGAGCAGGGGCATCTCTTTGCGAGCATTCATCCCGAAACGATTATCACGGAGATGAAAAAACAGAAAGGCGTGGACCTTTCTCCGGAATTTTTGCAATTGGACAAACCAATCAAAGAAGTGGGGGAGCATAAAATTCCCGTGAAGGTGCGGGGAAAGACGGGGGGATTTACGCTTGTCGTGAAAGCGGCATAGATTAACAGTGCATGGTAAAGCGATTAACTTCCATCACGAGTTTGCGTGGGGAGCACCGGAAGATGACGCTACATTTGAAAAGAAACGGAAAGAATTGTTGGCGAGATTGGCGGAGATTAAGGGCATGTTAGCGGAATTGAATACGCGCATACAGGGGTAAACCAGAGGAAATAGCAAAATCTCCCGTTTAGAGCGGGAGATTTTGTTATTTCACATCTACCATTTTGCGCACGGTCATACTACCGTCGAACTTTACCTTGCGCTTGTTTTTAAACGAAACGATACCGTCCCTATCGGCAAACAACGTGTGGTCTTTCCCGACAGAAACATTCTTTCCCGCGAGGAAGACCGTTCCGCGCTGGCGGACAATCACATTGCCAGTCTTGGCTTTTTCTCCCGCGTACAACTTAACGCCGAGATATTGCGGGTTTGAACCTGTAAGATTTTTAGCTGTCCCTCCGGCTTTTTTATGCGCCATGTTTTTCTAGAAAATCCGAAATTCTAATATCGAAATCCGAAATAAATCTTAAAACTCTAAATTCCAAACCTTAAACGAAGTCCCGTTTTGGATTTTCTTCATTTAGAATTTAGACATTGTTTAGAGTTTCGGATTTCGTGCTTCGGATTTATCGGCTATACTTAGGCCATGAATATACAGGATATACGCGAAAAAATCAAGTTGCTTCAAGAACGCCTTAACACAAGGGAAATCTACACCGTTTTACTGATTCTCGTCGTCGGTTTCGGCTCATTCGGGCTTGGACGGCTTTCAAGACTGCAGGAAGGGAAGCCCTCTATCCGCGTTGAACAGGTAGGTGCTGCCGTAGTTACATCGGTTCCTCCCCTCCTTTTTAAAGAGGGGGCGGGAGGGGTGGTGGTGCCTGCTGCTTCCTCTACTGAAAAGCCTCTTGCTTTAGGCGGTAAGTATGTTGCTTCCAAAGGCGGAACGAAATACTACTTCCCATGGTGCGGTTCCGCCGCGCGAATTTCGGAAGCCAACAAAATTTGGTTCAACTCGGTTGAAGAAGCAAGGAAGGCGGGATATACTCCGGCTTCCAATTGCAAAGGCCTAAAGTAGTTGATGGAGTCTTCATTCGCATGCGCCATTCGCAAAGCGAATCTACTATGAAATACACACGGGACATTGTACTGACGGTACTTGGCTGGGCGTTCATAGCGCTCGGCATCATAAGCCTATTCCTGCCGTTCCTGCAGGGCCTTCTGTTCATCATTATCGGCCTCTATCTTCTCTCGGTCGGTTCGCCAAAGGCGCACACACGGTTACACCTCTGGTATGTCGCTTTCAAGACTCGTTTCCCCCGCGTTGCTCTTACGCTTGAGAAAATAGAAAAAAAGTGGGAGGATATGATTTCTCGTTGGCGCTCGCGCTGACGGCTCTGCAAGCGCGTTTAGCTCAGTTGGTTAGAGCGTGCGATTCACATTCGCAAGGTCGCAGGTTCGACTCCTGCAACGCGCACAAAGGTCAGCCCCGACGCGAAACGGTCGGGGAGCCGACCAACGCGT